>JBOGNJ010000180.1:0-5747 GCA_050746905.1 Candidatus Acidiferrales bacterium | reverse complement strand
CCGGCATTGTTTATCAGCAGCTCGATTTCGAGGTTCTTCGACTGCGTGAACGCGCGAATTTCTTCCGGCGCGCTGGGCTGCGCAAGATCCGCCGCGAAGACCTCAGCCTTGATGGAGTGGGCGGAGCGGAATTTGACGGCAAGTTCTTCGAGGCGTTCGCGGCGGCGAGCCGTGAGCACCAGGTTAGCGCCGCCCGCGGCAAGCCGTTCGGCCATCGCGCGACCGATTCCCGCGCTCGCGCCTGTTATTAGCACCCACTTGCCCGCCCAACGCTCTTCGTCCTGAGCCATTCTGTATTCTCCCAAAAAGGTGACGCCGAAATGAAACCACAGGCTGGGCCGTCTGAAAAGGGATAGTTGTCGCGGTTAAGCGGTTAAAGGGAGCCCCACTCTCGACGAAGCTGGGAGCATTGGACACGGACGCGGATGCACTCAATCGTCAACGGAAAATTGTAGAAAACTACCAAAAAACGGAGACTGCGCCGGCCGGTAGGCTGCGCTAAAGGCTGCGAACGTTGCTACGCGCGAAAACGAAGTCGCGGAGTCGTACGCCTTGTTCTTTCATGCTAACGAGCAAGCGACGCGCCCAGACGAATTCGGCAGCCAGGAGGCCCAAACCGAGCAACACCACGAGCCAGCCCGGTGCTGGGCTGAAAAACAACACCACTCCGAGCACCAGAAGCGTGAAGCCGAGAAGAATTCTGAGGAAGCGCTTGGCCTGTTGAAGAGTCCTGAAGAGCATTTCGTGACCTGTTCCGTTCTACCAACCAGTTTCGCGGGCCGCAGGGAAGACCGTATAACGGGCCGATATAATCTTGTACTTCGCCGTCCGAACTTTACCTGCATCCACTTGGATGCTCGCGAACAGCTATAGATTCAGGAGCACGTGAGTGACCAAACCGCGGAGACCTTGCCTGCCACAAAAACCCCGCAGATAATGGCTTTCCCAACTTCGGCGCGCTGAACATGGAAAATAAATAGAGTGCGAACGGAAAAGAATTACCTGGCGAGGGAAAAAATGGAACTTACGAGCGTACGAATCGAAACACCCGAAGGCGCAAACGTGATTTTGGGGCAAGCGCACTTCATCAAAACGGCTGAGGACGTTTTCGAAGCGATCGTCAACACGGTGCCGGGCGTCAAATTCGCAGTTGCGTTCAACGAAGCGTCAGGGCCGTGCCTGGTGCGCGTCGAAGCAAACGACAATGAGCTGCGCGCCGCCGCGATTGCCAATGCGCAGGCGGTGGGCGCGGGGCATTTGTTCGTTGCGCTGGTGCGCGACGCGTATCCGATCAATCTGCTGGGGCGAATCAAGGATTGTTACGAAGTGTGCTCCATTTACTGCGCCACAGCCAATCCTGTGGAGGTGATCGTGGCGGAGACGAACCAGGGCCGCGCCATTGTGGGTGTGGTGGATGGCGCGCCGCCAAAGGGCATTGAAGGGCCGGCAGAGACGCAGGCGCGGCGCGACTTTGTGCGGAAGATTGGTTACAAACGGTGAACTCCGCGGCGATTTGTGATGTGTGAACGGGCTCGTTAGGGCACAATCGCGTGGTCTCTCTTGGAACAGCCAGGCGAGTTGCCGGCATTTCATCTTAGGATGACGGTTCAGGCGCCCGATAGCCGCGCGCGGTACTTAGGGGAACATGCTCGCGAGTAAGATTGCAGCCATATTAATTAAGGCTCCAACCAGGCGGACGCTGTCCGCGTGGTTCATCCACCTCGGCGGGCCCGGCCTGATTCTGCTTGGGCTTCTCGACAACTCCGTGATTCCCGTCCCCGGCAGCATGGACACGCTGACGATTGTGCTGGCGGCGCATCAACGACAGTTGTGGCCCTACTACGCACTAATGGCAACGGCCGGCGCGGTGCTCGGCGGCTACATCACGTTTCGCCTGGCGCGCAAACAAGGAAAAGATTTGGTCGAGCGCAAGATGAAACACGGATGGATGAAGAAAATCCATGACCTGTTTCAGAAGTGGGGATTCGGGGCGATTGCCATTCCCGCGGTGCTTCCTCCGCCCGTGCCGATGGTGCCGTTCTTAGTGGTTGCGGGCGCGACGAACTACCCAACGAAAAAATTCCTGATCGCGCTGACAGTAGGGCGCGGAGCACGATATACAGTTTTGGCTTATCTGGCGAGCGTCTATGGACGTCAAATCCTGCGTTGGTTCTCGAAGTATGGTTTCCCGATTCTGTACGCGCTGATTGGACTGGCAGTCGTGAGCAGCCTATTCACGGTGATCGGCCATTACCGCGAAAAAGCCGCGTCCAACGTAGGTGCGCCGAGAACTACCTAGGCTCGTTCTCGCTCGGTTGTTAATTAACTCCACACACATAAGCCGATAGAATGGCGGAGAGGGTGGGATTTGAACCCACGGTAGGATTTCTCCTACACACGCTTTCCAAGCGTGCTCCTTAAACCGCTCGGACACCTCTCCGATGGAAGTGGCGACTCAGAAGCGTAGCAGATTGGGCCAGGAGCGGCAAACATGACCGGCAAATGACCGGCCAACATGACCAGTCAAATCGCACCGAAAGTTCCTAAGAGAGCGCTTGTAAGAATCACCGTCCCCGCAGGACGTCGTAGCGTGCGACCGTGTAGCCGAGCGCGGCTCCCAAAAATACGTCCGACGGGAAGTGAGATTGCAGGGTAACCCGCGAAAAGCAGATGACGCTTGCCGCTCCGTAGGCAACCCACGGAACCCAGCGGTGTTTTCGATAACGCCGCGCAATCACCGTGGCGATTCCGAATGCTTCGATAGCGTGGCCGGAAGGAAAACTATTGGAGAGGATACCCTTATGACCGTCCCAGAAAGTATCGGAAAAGTTCCCGTCTGGAGGGATTTCAATGGGCCGTCGGCGATGCGTGGCGAATTGAGCGATGCCGTAAAAGACCATGCCGTCGGCCGCTGCTTCACCGGCGAACAGAGCCGTTTTCCGGGCGTAAGAATTGTTCATGGCGAGACCGGTGAGATACAAGAATGTGGGGGCGGCCGCTAGTTCTGCGTCGGTCGCTATCTTGCTGAAATTGCTATTGAAATCGCTGAAGGCCGCAGTCCGGCGAAAATACGGTGCATCGTGCGGATCGGCGACGATGAGCCCTGCCGTGAATCCGATGATAGAAATCGTCGGCAGCCAGTGATGTCCGTGCGCGAGTTGCACAGGAAAAAGCCACATAGCTCGCTGGTCATCGAGAAAGTTCGATGGCAACAGCCTCCACGAGACGTCGCGCTGGCCTGAAGCGGAGTCGACTACGAATCCCGTGGGCGGCCTCACGTCATTGGTTGCGGGGACAAAGTTCAAATCCGGCAGGGACGATGCAGGCGGAAGACTTTTCAAAGCGAGAGGCATCACTCGAAACGCCGGCGCTGGGAACAGCGGCAGAGGCCTCGCAAACGCCGGCATGGTCACGGAAAATTCGGCCGGGGACGTGAGAGACATAGCCGGGAGCCTGGCTTCCTGTGCACGCAGAACGCCTCCGGTACATAGCGCGAGGTTGGACAGTATTACGATGGGCAAGAGCCGCAGACAACGGTGCGTAATTGTCATGAATTTAGGAGCCCTTTCACGGTTAAAAGGAAACACGGCCATTCAAAGTTAATGATGCCGTCGGGCCGGCTTAGGTCACCGTCAAGGGTATGCTGAATGAGTGATTTCCGGGCGCGCAATGCTGTCTTAATAAAGCCTCGATTACGGTCAATCGATGACCTGGTCGACGATCTGGTCAATGATCTGGCCAACGATCTGATCAACGAACTAATCAGCGCGCCGGCCGGCATTGCAGCCGATTGCGGAGTAGCTAAGAACGATGGCGCAATAACCTGCGTTTAATTATACTTCTTGAGTTTGGCCGTGCCTTTCCGGGGTCGGCTAATTGGTAGGCCGCCAGCCTTTGGAGCTGGTTATCCTGGTTCGAGTCCAGGCCCCGGAGCCAACTCTAGAGATGGGAGCATTCTTGACTGATTGAGTGATGCAATTTATGATTTCACTCAGCTCCTTGTGCTTGGTATTAAGCATATGCTTGCTCGCTTCGATGCCGTTTGGCTCGCAGTCTGCGAATCCTGCTTGGACGCGCGAAGTTCTGCGACAAGAATTTCACGGTTTCAAAAACCCCCTGAAAGCGATGCGCCTTCCCAAAGATCGTCCCGGAGTCGTGTTTTTGGATAATCAGCGTCTAATTGTGTACGAAACGGATTGGACTGGCGGCCTTTCATCCCGCGTGAATCCAGATATCAGGAGCGCATATCAACTCTACGCTTCCGTAATTGATGCGGACTCTGGCGAACTCCTGTTCGATAAGCACTGGGGAGCTCGCGTAAATGGGTCCTCAATTCATGTGGCAGTGGGAGGGGTATTGGTTCAAACGGAAAACGAATTGCGAATCCTATCGAATGACTTCGCAGAGATTCGAAAACTGACTTTTCCTGACGCTCCGGACCCAAAGGACCCCAACCATTGCGATAGGCGATTCGTCAGTGTATCCCCAACTGGCCGGACAGTAATGTCAAATTGCGTCAACACCAGCAATTTTACTACATCGGTTAACGGCAACATGACGACTCTTACCCCGCATTACTTTAGTCACCTGGAAGTTTGGGATGGGCAGACGTTTGAACACGAATATGCCTGGACTGAATCCACCCTGTACGACCGAACATATTCAATCTCAGATGACATGATCGCAAAGGGGGGTTCGCTGGAACAATTCGGCAGCCGCACGTGGCACCCTCTGGTCGTGGCAACGCATCAGCAAGAACTCAAGCAGCCTAGTTTTGTGCTATCGGCGCGAACCTTCGTTACAAACACGTCCTTAATTTGCAGCTGCTATGGCGAGCTCTCATTGGTTTCCACCACAGGACACATCCTCGGAACGCAGCCCACACCCGGGAATATAATTATTGGCAACCAACACAACTCGTATTCCCAGATAAGTTTTGCAAACAAAAGCGTGGATGTCGCGCAAGGAGGTCAGTTCGTAGCTGTAGCTTTCGAGAGATGGGAGGTTAGAAGCCATCTCTTCACAGAGGCTTCCAATCGACACATTTCTACTCAAATCCTGGTCTGCGATTCACAACTGAAGCAGTGCCCTTTAAGGGTTGACGTGACTCCCGTACCATCGTGGCTTGATGACTACGATTTCGCGCTCTCGCCGGATGGTTCGAAATTGGCTGTTCTCAATGGCCGAAATATTTCTCTGTACTTCGTTCCGCATAACTAAGCTTGGCGACCGAGGCAGAAGGCAGCTAGATTTGCTGTTCGGTGCGTGGCGGGTGGCGACACAACCCTCTGCCGCTGGCACCAATTGCCACTCTGATCCGTCCCCGAACTCTGCGCACGGGGTGATACGACACTCGAACCGCCCGAGCACGTAACGTCCGCCCCCGGCAGCGGTCCTCATGGGGGCGCGCAGGGAGCCGTAGGCGACCGGAGAGCCGCAACTCGGCGCGCGAACTTCCTAATCTAATCGTATTTCCTGAACAGCTAAATCACACGACCGGAGTCACCAACTTCCCGCCATTGCACTCTAAACAGAAGCGCCGAAGCGCGCCCAGAGCAAACCGCCCCGCTCCAAGCTATTAAACAGGAGGAACAAAATGGCGAAGTATGGAAAGGCTGCAGGCAAAAGCGTTGAGAGAGCGTTGCACCGCGAAAAGCGAGGGAAGCTAAAATCAGGCAAAGGCGGCAAGGGTGGCACGGTCAAGAGCCGCAAGCAGGCGATCGCAATAGGGCTCTCCGAGGCGCGCA
>JBOGNJ010000179.1:0-4560 GCA_050746905.1 Candidatus Acidiferrales bacterium | reverse complement strand
GGAAACAAAAAATAGGGAATAAATTTGTTGTAGCCTTCCAAATCCAAATCGCTTACGTCGAAATAAATCACGCCGTCGCGAACGTCCGCGCGCTCTTTCAATATTCCTATCGAGTTGCGGTGCCGCTCGAGCAGCGGACCCAAATGCTTCGCCACCATCGGCAGCTTCACCATCTCCGCCAGCGAGCGCGTCGCCATTTCCGGAATCAGCCGCGGCACCAAATCCGCCTCCGGAGCCGCCTCGATCACCAGTGCAAGCTGCATCGCCGGCTCGCGCATCGCCACCGCCACTTCCGAGGACTCGAACTGCGCCCCATCAATGATGTCGCCCCAGTGGATCAATTCATCGAGAGGCCGCGCATCGAATCCGAATTTCTCGCTCGCCACAGTGGCCAGGAATTTCGTGCAGGATTTGTAAGTGGGATCGTAGAATTTCTTCCCGGAGCGATCCTGCCGGAAAGCTGCCGCGTCTTCCGGCGTTAGAAAAGCGCTCTGGTGATGGTCGAACCACCAGGTCAGCTTCGGCGAACTCGAAAACTTGAAATCCACGATGGCGTTCTCATCGCCATCGAACGTCCCGCCTTCGAAAGGCCGCGACGCTTTGTGCGTCATCCCCGTGTAGCAGAATTGCGCCTCCGGATGGATGCGCTCGCGATAAAACCGCGAAAAAATCGCCGCGGATGCAGCGCCGTCAAAACATTTATCGTGGAAGCAGACCCGAACCTTCATGGCCCTCGCCGTTTGCTCGACAGCCCAAAACTCAGCGTCGAGTAAAGCCAATAAAGATGGCCGCACGGCGAAAGAAAGTCAAGCGTCTCTGAACTGAGCAGCCTTCGGTTGCTTTGGTGGCGCAGGGTCTTTGGTAGCGCAGAGTCTCCGCCTTTCGGGGACTCTGCGGCTTTTATCTTTGCGGGGGCGTCGAGGCTCGGGACAATCCCAAGGTTACGAACAAGAGTCAGAAACAGAGGAGTCGTTCCTAATCCGCCGCGTCGCCAGCAGCATTACGCGTCGCTCGCCGCTTGTTCCGCTGCCGGGTGTTCCGTCGCTGAGCCATCGGACGTGATCACCACTTTCTTTCCCGTCTTAAGGCTGAAAATGATGTAGTCTCCGCTCCGCGATTTTCCCAGTTTTTCCACGAACACCTTCGCCTCTTCGAACTCCGCCGCAGTCCCCCTCCACAGCACGCTGCCGCCCGGTTCGACCTCGAAAATATCAAATGTCGGGCTCATCGCTTTTCCTTTTTCAATATGCCTGGTTCGTCCACTTCGCCTTTGCCCGTTTTTTCCTTCTCAAAGATTTCAAGGTCGGCAAACTTCTTGACTGTCTCCAAAGGGACTTGCTCAAAATGTGTGCTCAGTACTTTCACTGGAATTCCTCCTCGTAACCACCAACAACCTACCAGCGCTGAATTGATACGGGTCACATCTTTAAAGAATTCTTAAGAGCGCATTTTTCGTCAGTCTGCGGTCCGATTGCGCCTTTTAGCGCGAACACAGCGCTGTGTTCCAAATTGCACAGTTCTCGTTTTTTTTTGCTTGACGGCAGTACTACGGTTCGATACGATAGCGTCACGTTAGGTTAATTTGAGTTTACAACCGGAGGCTGTATGGGATCCAGCGCAAGAAAACCTCTTCCGATGCGTTTCAAGACCATGGTGCAGGCAGACGTTCCTCAGGGACGCAATGGAAGGCACAAGGAGATCGTCTCGGTCATCCTTAAGGATCTGGACCGCATGAACGGCGGTTCCGCGCTCAAGGTGCCTCTGGCCGAATTGGCGGACGGCAAAGAAAAGGTGCGTTCAGCCCTCAACCGCGCAACACGCAAAGCCGGGCGTAAGGTCGCCACCGCCTCCGACGGCACGTTCTTGTACGTCTGGAACGTCGCGGACTGACCAGCTTGGCTCGTGTTTCGTAGCGCAGAGTCTCCGCCTTTCGGAGACTCTGCGGCTTTTGTCTTTTAGCTTTGATCTTTGCGTGGGCGGAGAACTTGGCCTCGCGAGATCACTTTCGTCCCACGCATTGACGCATAACCGCGCGCCGCAAACATCGCGTCACCGCCCGAGTTTTTGAATTTCACTGGCCACTGCCTTTTTACAGTCACCGCTCGCTGAAAACGCCGCGGAATTGTGCTAGGCTGACTCAGAGGCAAGCGATTCGATGCAAAGGGCAGTACAACATGATGGCTCGCGGTTTCGCAGCGAACCCGCCGCCAATGCTTTTCAGCGTTCAGCTAAACAAGACCATCAGCATTCTAATCGTTACAGGTGGGGATTAGAATTTGCCGTAAGTTACACAAAACAAACAACAGCGCCCAATTCTAATCGGTACAAAAACGCACCTTCGCGCAACCGCCTCCTTGCGTTGAATTGCGCGATTTCCTCCGCTACAATCGCGCCCACGAATCGCATTTTCGTTGCCCGAAAACAGATCGCACGGTCAGCATCACAAGAGGTAGAAACGCAATGACGCCGGAAACTCCCGAGCTTCGCCGCCCTGAACTGGAAAGCCGTGAACTGAAAAGAATGTCGCGTCCGCTCGCCGAGGTCGATCCCGAAGTCGCCGACGCGCTGCGCGACGAAGTGCGCCGCCAGGCTACCGGCCTCGAACTCATCGCCTCGGAGAATTTTATTTCCGAAGCGGTGATGGAAGCGATGGGCTCCGTCTTCAGCAACAAATATGCGGAGGGCTACCCGGGCAAGCGCTACTACGGCGGCTGCGAAAATGTCGACAAGGTCGAGCGACTCGCCATCGAGCGCGCGAAGAAATTATTCGGCGCCGAACACGCCAACGTGCAGGCGCACTCCGGTACGCAGGCGAATATTTCCGTTTACATGGCGTCGCTTCAGCCCGGCGACCCGGTCCTCGGCATGAATCTGGCGCACGGCGGCCATTTGACGCACGGGCATCCACTGAATTTCTCCGGTCGCACGTACAAATTCGTTCCCTATGGCGTCACGAAAGACACCGAGACGATTGACTACGACGAAGTCGCGCGACTCGCGCGCGAGCATCATCCGAAAATGATCGTCGCCGGAGCCAGCGCCTACGCGCGCATCATTGACTTCGCGCGCCTCGCCGAAATCGCGCGCGGCGTGAACGCATTATTTTTTGTCGACATGGCGCACATCGCCGGACTCGTCGCCGCCGGAATCCATCCCAGCCCCGTGCCGCACGCTGATTTTGTTTCCACCACCACGCACAAAACATTGCGCGGCCCGCGCGGCGGCTTGGTGCTGTGCCGCGAGAAATTCGCAAAAGAGCTCGACAAGTTGACGTTTCCCGGCCTGCAGGGCGGCCCGCTTGAGCACATCATCGCCGCAAAAGCCGTCTGCTTGAAGGAAGCTGCTGAGCCCGGCTTCCGCGAATATCAAAAACAAGTCGTTGCCAACGCGCGCGCGCTCGCCGCCGGAGTCGCCGCCGCCGGATTTCGCATCGTCACCGGAGGCACCGACACACATCTTTTTCTTGTCGATTTGCAAGCGCGAGGCGTCACCGGCCGCGACGCGGAACTTGCCCTCGAGCGCGCGGGCATGACCGTAAACAAAAATGCGGTCCCCTTCGACACGCAGCCGCCGATGAAAGCGGGCGGAATTCGTATCGGCACTCCCGCCGTCACCACGCGCGGCATGCGCGAAAAAGAAATGCAGCAAATTGCGCGCTGGATTTCTGAAGTTTTGACCGACGTGATCGAGCAGGTCAGCTTCGCGGCGGCACCGGCAAAAATCCCTGTGGATGCTTCACCAGCCGGCATGAATATGGTTTCCGAAGGCGGCCCGCCACTCGCCCCTGAAATTGCGGCGACGAATGCGCCCAAAAGCACGAGGCCAAGCGCGTCCCAAATCACGCCATCTGAAATCGAACGTCGCGTTCGCGCCGAGGTCGCCGCGCTCGCCGCGCGTTTTCCTCTTTACGCGCGCCGTCTCGCCGAAGCCGACGCCGCCCAGCACATCCATTCCGCCGGCACAAATGCCTGAGCCATCTCAAATGAATGTCTCTGACGGATCGGCGAAAGAGGGGAGGAGATGCGGCACGCGAAGTCGAGCAACCGCTTGCTTCTGATTCCGACCCTGCCTGCCACGGGTAGGCCGAGCGAGGATTGGATCTGCATCGATTGCGTTGCGTCAGGGCACGGCTTCAGCCGTGCCGTCAACCGCACAAGAAGAGAGCGGCTTCAGCCGCTGAGGCCGGTCTTGCAACGCGAGACGAGGAACGCGGAAACATTTTCGCTACACAACTTCAATTTGCAATTCCGTGACGCAGCCATCGCGAATCGAAAACGCGCGCACCGGCTGCGCGGCATCCGCGACTGGCGAAGCAATAAAATAAGCGGCCTCGGAATAAAAAGCGCTCGCGATGTCGCGCGGCGACGGCTTGTTCTCCCCGCGCGGATGCGAGTGGTAAATCCCCAGCATCTCCAAATCTTCTCCGCGAATTTGGCGCATCAGCCGGAATAATTCCGCCGGAGCGATTTCGTACGCCGTCGCGCTTTCGAGTGCATTTCGCGCCGGCAAAATCCGCGTGATGATTCCATCGCGCCCCGCCAGCAGCCCGCAGCATTCCTG
>JBOGNJ010000178.1:0-31147 GCA_050746905.1 Candidatus Acidiferrales bacterium | reverse complement strand
CGCAACCGTCGCCACGGAGCGAACTCATTTTCCAAAGCGAAGCTCACCAGAATTTTCATATGGATCTTCACGCCGCGGAGACTTGCGCAACAGGCGCGCTCTTCGCGTGCGCCACGTAACCATTTTCAAAATACCAGCGCACGGCGCGCTCGAGCGCCGTTTCCACCGCACCCGGCTGATAACCCAGTTCCTTCCGCGCTTTCGCATCATTCACAAACATTTTGTGCCGCGCGATACGCACTCCTTCCACCGGAATGCGCGGCTCCCGCCGCGTCACACGCGAATATGCAGCGTCGGCACACGCGGCAATCAGCGCCACCGAATGAGGGATTCGCCGCGACGGCGCCGCGAGGCCCGTGATTCTTGCCAGTGCATCCAGCAGTTCCTTCAGCGTCATATTGCGTCCGCCAAGCAAATATCGCTCGCCAATTTTTCCTCGCTCTGCGGCCAGCAAGTGCCCTTCGGCCACGTCCTCTACTGGCGCGAAATTCAGTCCTGTATCCACATAAGCCGGCATCCGCCCCAGCAGAAAATCCAAAATAATTCTTCCCGTCGGCGTCGGCTTCCAGTCTCCCGGGCCCACTGGCGTAGTCGGATTCGCGATCACCACCGGCAAACCTTCGTGCGCCGCGCGCAGAGCCTCCTGCTCCGCCAACAGCTTCGAGCGCTTGTAGTTCCCGATCATTTCATCAACCGACGCACGGTTCGTTTCGTCCGGCAACACGTTCCCACGAGGCACGGCAATCGTCGCAACCGTGCTCGTGTACACGAACCGCGCCACCCGCGCGCGCAGCGCAGCCGCAAGCAGATTTTTTGTTCCGGTCACGTTGTTGTCGTAGATTTCCTGCGGATGGCGCGCCCACAAACGATAGTCCGCGGCCACGTGATAAACCCGATTGACGCCGGCAAGAGCGCGATCGAGCGAAGCCTCATCGCGCAAATCGCCTTCGACCCATTCGACGGCGACTCCGTCAAGCGCCTGCCGCCGGCTTCCAGGCCGCGCCAGCGCCCTCACCAACTCACCCGAGGCAACCAGTCGGCGGGCCACATGCGAGCCCACGAAACCGGTCGCGCCGGTGACCAGCGTCGTCATAATATTCGGAAAACTTCTTCCTTCTCTCGGACCTGCGTATCCCCCACGGACCCAATAGGTCCCACAGGTATTGTCGCGGAGGGCGGATTCGTCTTATGGCCGTTACCGCCTCCGTTCAGCTTCGATCCACCGTTTGACTTCGCGCTCGCGCCTTTACGCCCGCCCATGCGCCCTGAAACCTGCCACTGCAGCATTTTCCAAGTGTCCCCGAACTTGTGATTGCCGCCAAGCACCGCAGAAGCCTCGTAGCCCGACTGCACCATGCAATTCTCGCAGCGCGGATCGCGTCCATAGCCGTATTTTTCCCACGGCGTGTTGTTGATCAGTTCGCCGAACGTCTCATGGTGCTGGTCCGTCATCAAATAGCACGGACCTTTCCATCCGCGCGGGTTGTACGTCGGATTGCCCCAGGCCGTACACATCAAGTCGCGCTCGCCGCGCAGGAATTCCATGTAAATCGGTGAAGTGATCACGTTGAATTGCTCGAGCAGGCTGCTCGCGCGCTGGAATTTCTCGTTCACATCTTGCCGCGACATAAAAATATCCTTCGTTTGCACGGAAGCATACGAATACGCCGGCGAGAGCATGTTGCCGTCAACGCCCAGCGTGCGAAGATACGCAAACAGCTCGGCAATTTCTTCGATGTCCGTCTCTTTATAGACCGTCGTATTCGAGCAGACCAGGAACCCCGCCGCCTTGGCCGCCTTGATTCCCGCAATCGCCTCGCGGAACACGCCATCGCGCTCCACGCACAAATCGTGCGTCTTTTCCAGCCCATCCAGGTGAACGTTGAAAAAGAATCGCGACGTCGGCTTGAATTCGTGCAAGCGTTTGCGAATGAACATCCCATTTGTGCACAAATAAATATTCCGCTTCCGCGCCAGGATTTCCTTCACCAGCCTGCCAATCTCGGGATAAATCATGGGTTCGCCACCGCAGATGGAAACAATCGGCGCGCCGCAGTCATCGAGCGCCGCCAGGCACTGCTCGACGGTCAGCATTTCGTTGATCGTTGACTTGTATTCGCGGATACGCCCGCAGCCCGTGCAGGTCAGATTGCATGCGTGTAGCGGCTCGAGCATCATCACGAGGGGAAATTTTTCCTCGCGGCGAATGGCCTTCCCGGCCAGATATTTCGTCAGGTTCGCGGTCAAGCTGATCGGAAACCTCATCGTTTACCCCCGTGCCCGTTTCGGCGCGCAAATTCGCTCGGATTAAACTGCAACGATGGCCTCTTCGTTAGATGCGTTTTCATCAAATTGCGATAGCGGGCCAGCGCATACAGTGGAAAAGAATTGCGGTATAAATGATATTTCAGGTAGAAAACGCGCGGAAATCCAGTTCCTGTAAACGCGTCCTCATCCCATGAACCGTCGTCGTTCTGATGCTCCACCAGCCACGTCACGGCTCGTTGCACCGCCGAATCCTCCAGATTCTCCGTGGCCAGCAAGCCAATCAGCCCCCAGGCCGTCTGGGAAGCCGTGCTTTCTCCCTTTCCTTTGAGGCTTGGGTCATCATACGAAGCGCACGTCTCGCCGAAGCCGCCGTCCTCATTTTGCACGCTGCGAAGCCACTCCGCTCCCCGGCGGCTTTCTCTGCTTTCCGCGAGGCCCAGCGCTTCGGCGGCCCTCAACACGCCGCTCGTCCCATAGACGTAATTCGATCCCCATCGCCCGTACCATGCGCCTTCTTCCGTTTGTTCGCGCTCCAGGTAAATCACGGCGCGCCGTATCGCCGGATCGGACGTCGTCCACCCGAATTTTCCGAGGCATTCAATCGAACGCGCCGTCACATCCGCCGAAGATGGATCGATCATCGCGTTATGATCGGCAAACGGAATCTGCGTCAGCAATACGTGATCGTTGTCGCGATCGAATGCACCCCACCCGCCGTCGCGATTCTGCATGCTTAAGAGCCAGGCAATACCCCTTTTCGCAGCCTGCGTGTAGCGCTCCGTATCCGTGTGCGCAACATCCTGCAAGGCCATCAGCACAAACGCCGTGTCATCCACGTCCGGATAGGAATCGTTGCGAAATTCAAACGCCCATCCCCCTGGGGCCGCGTCCTTGTTCTTTACTTGCCAATCGCCCGGCCCAAGAATTTGATGATCGAGCAGCCATTGCGCCGCCCCTTGCAGCGCGGGGTGCGAAGGCTGAAGTCCCGCTTCTTCAAGCGATACCATAGCGATTGCCGTGTCCCACACGGGAGAAATGCACGGCTGCATTCGCATCGTCTCTTCTTCCTGAATTTCGTAGCCCGAAATCCATCCCAACTCCCGCGCGATCAATGGATCGCTCGCGGGATATCCCAATGCCAGCAGCGCGTATACGGAATTGGCCATTGCGGGGTAGATCGCGCCCAGCCCTTCGCCGCGCTCAATGTGTTCGAACAGCCAGCGTTCCGCTTGTGCCAGCGCCCAGCGGCGAAATGGCTTCCACGGCAACTCCTCGTGCACTTTCAGAACTTTGTCAATGGCCAGGAATAAATTCCGCCATGAAAAGACCTTGCGCTCCCACGTGAAAGCCTTCGCCTTGTTCTTTTCATCCGCGAACAGCTCATCCACGCGGGCGTCTCCAGGAATGCGCCAGCCCGGCTTCAAAGCATAAATAATCGTCAGCGGCACAACGATCGCGCGCGTCCACGACGACATATCGTAGAGGTTCACGAAGAACCAGTTCGGCAGAAGCATCAATTCAGGCGGGATCGCGGGCACCATGTCCCAGCCGATTGCTCCGACCATCGCCAGATAAAACCGCACGTAGGAGTTGGTCGTCTCCAGACCGCCCAGTTCCTGAATTTTCTTGCGCGCCCGCTCCATATGCGACGCGTTCGGCGAATCCCCCGCGAGCTTCAGCGCAAAATACGCCTTAACGCACGTGTTCAATTCCGAAGGCCCGCCCGGATAGATATTCCATCCGCCGTCAGCGGTTTGTTTTTGCCGGATGTAATTCGCCAGCTTCCGTACTTTCTCATTCTCGCGGTCTTCCAGAACGCAGTGCAGCAGAATGTGGTCTGACTCCAGAGTCGTGTCAGCTTCCAATTCGCCCCACCAATATCCATCTGCCGCTTGCAGCGAGAGCAAATGCTTCGTGCCGCGCTCAACAGCCGCTTCCGCGGCCTCTGAATCGGCCACTCGCTCCGGCATGAGCGCTCTTTGCACCGCCGCTCCGAACCTCGTTTGTGTTTCTGGAATTTGCATAAGCCGTGACTGAAAATCGTTCACCTGAGAGCGCACCCCTCCCAAGTCAGATGCAAGAAAACATCATAATCGCACCCGTTCACCTAACGAGTTTCGTAAGAATCAACTACAAATGCAATAACTTACACACACCAGCAAATTATCGCGGTCTTCGCCTCACTGGTCAACACAAAAACATGTCTTTGACGCCACAAGAGCGATTCATTTCCGCAATGCCCGGCCAACGTACCCGCACAGCGAAATCGGCATGGCGCCCCCGATGGGCTGCAAAAAGCACGCCTTCGCCCGAAGCATTTCCGTATCTACGTCTCGCCAATTCGCGGCACACAAAGGCGCACGAAGCACGAAAACATTCGCGATTCCGAGCAGCCGCCGGGCCGACGGCTTAAAGTCGCGACGCCGCGCATCCAAAACCAGGATTGCCAGAACCGCAGGTACGTAATCCAGCACGGGGTTGCTTTCGATGATCACATTTTCGGCCCCATTGATAAGCGCCCGTAATTCCGTCATCGCCTCTTTGAAATAAGGAGGGCTTACGCGCAGCAAAAAAGAGCGTGCCGCTCCAGCCGCCAGAAAACGCGCCGTGTCAGAATGTCCGGAACGCTCAGTCTCCGCCTGGAAAACGTATCCGCCGGAATCGCCCTCCGCCGCGTGATGCTGCGTGATTTTCACCGCCAACCACTCGCATTCCGGAAAGGCCCCAATCATGTCCACGGCTAAAGCCGTCTTGCCCACATTTCGACATTGCCCGCCGATTACGATAATGCGCGGCCACTGACGAAATATCTTTGCCCGCAAGTTGCGTCTCAGGACCACCGCGCCCATTGCGCGCGCCGATACATCTCCCATCAACGCTTCCCTTCCTCCAGTTTGCGCACCCGTTCAACCAATTCCGGCAAACGCGCAAATAATGCGTATTGCCTCTTGAATTGCGCCAGCGGCCGCGCCGGTGTTCCCCAGACAATTTCCTTGGCGCGGATTGTTTTGCCGTTCAACACTCCCGTTTGCCCTCCCAACACAGCCTCATCCTCGATCTGGCAGTGATCCCCTAGCCCGGCTTGCCCGCCGATAAGCACATGGTGGCCAATGTCACAGCTTCCCGAAATCCCCGTTTGCGCCGCAATCACCGTATGCTCGCCAATCCGGACGTTGTGCGCCACGTGCACCAGATTATCAAGCTTTACTCCGCGCTCAATTCTCGTCGCCCCCAGCGACCCTCGCGCAACAGTCGTGTTATTCCCGATTTCAACATCGTCACCAACCTCAACGCTCCCAATCTGCGGAAATTTCCAATGCCGTCCGTCTCCATAAACGTACCCAAAGCCGTCGCCGCCAATCACGGCGCCCGAATGCAACGTCACACGCTTCCCAATCCGCGCCCCCGAATACAGCGTCACCCGTGGATGTAACCGGCACGATTCTCCAATCGACGCGCCCTTTCCGATAAAACAAAATGCACCAATTTCGGCGTGCGCGCCAATTTCAGCGCCGGCTTCAATTACGGCATAAGGTCCCACGCATGCATCCGCCGCCAATTTTGCTGAAGGAGCGATCACCGCCGTGGAATGCACTCCTCGCGCAATCGATTCGGGCTCCAACAACCACGCGGCAGCCTTCGCAAATGCGAGCTTCGGGTTCGCAACCACCAGCAACGTCTTCCCATCGAGTTTCATTCCTTCGCGTACCAGCACGCACCCGGCCGTCGAAGTTTGCGCTCGCGCCCGATGCTTCGCGGCATCCACGTAAATCAAATCCTCCGCGCCCGCGTCTTCAGGACTCGCCACCCCGGAAACCCACCGCGACGAATCCCCTTTCAATTCCGCCTGCAAATATTCCGCAAGGTCCCGCGCCATTCGTCTCATCTCTTGCTCTCCCATTCCTTCGCTGCAACTCAAAATAATCTTTCCAGTCCCTACGACGGATAAAGCGACACCTCACCGGCCGGCCGGTTCTTCCATCGCTTGTGTATCCAAAGCCACTGCTCCGGGTGGGCGCGTATGTAATCCTCGATCACCTTGTTGCAGCGCGCCGTATTCACGCGAATGTCCGCATCCTCATCCTCTGTGCGCTGAAGTTGCACAGCAGCCTCGAACCGCAATCTATATTTCCGCATCGAATTATCCCAAAAAAGAAATCCCGGCACGACGGCGGCATCCGTCCTGCGCGCGATGCGTGCCAGTCCTGTCGTCGTTGCAGCGGGAATCCCAAAAAAATCAACGAACATTCCCTCATCGAGCGACGTGTTCTGGTCGGCCAAAATGCCCACCGTCCCGCCGCTGTGCAGCACACGCAACATCGCTCGCGCCGCATTATTTTTTTCGATCGGGCGGTTTCCGGAAAGGCACCGGTAATGATTCACCAGCGCGTCGACTCGCGTGTTATCCACCGCGCGCGCCAGAAAGGACAACGGGTTCCCATATAGCGCCTGCGTGAACGGCGCCAGTTCCCACGCGCTCATGTGGCCCGTGAGAAAAATAACGCCTTTCCCGCGTTGCCGCGCCGCATCGAAATTCTCGAAGCCGTCCAGCACCACCAGGCGCTCAATGTTCTCTCGCGACAAATCCGGGAAATGCGCAAACTCCGCCGCCATCCATCCGAGGTAACGCGCCATTCGGCGCAGCGTCCGGCGGCGCTGTACGTCGGGCCATTCGGGAAACGCCAGGCGCAAATTCACGATCCCTGCGCGGCGAAGCGGGGGTCGGCAGAGCAACAATACGTGGGCAATGGCCGAGGCAATTACGCGAGCCAACGGGCGAGGCAAAAACCCCAGGAACCTCACAATCGTCCAGGCCGCGGCGTACTCGCACCAGTCGCGCATTGTGCGTCATTCTGTCACAGTAATTTTCCGCGAACCAGCCTGCGTGTGCGTCAGGTGAACTGCGCCCGGCTCTGTTACACTCACCCGCCATGGGCGAGAAGCTCATCCTGTCGAGAAGAAATATCTGCGCCGCTTTGCTCGCCGCGGCGGTATTGGCTGTCTGCCTCTTCAGCGGCCTGTCCGCGATTGGCCTCGTCGGACCCGATGAGCCGCGCTACGCCTGGATCGCCCGCAACATGGCGCACACCGGCAATTGGATCACGCCCTTCCTTTACGGCCTGCCGTGGTTCGAAAAACCGATTCTTTATTACTGGTCCTCCGCGCTTTTCTTCAAGTTTCTGCATTCGCCGGAATGGGCCGCGCGCTTGCCTTCTTCCCTCGCCACGCTCGTCTCCGCTCTTGCGATGGCCTGGCTCGCCCTGCGGCGTTATGGGACCAGCACAGCTTGGGCTGTCCTATTGATTTTTCCGACATGCGTCGGCGTGATCGCCTTCGCTCGCGCCGCGTCGCCCGACATGCTTTTCACCGCCGGCTTGGCGCTCGCCCTTGTTTGCGCCGCAAGCGTCATCGAAAAACAGGGCGTGCTCGCCGCCGGGAGTCTGCCAGCGGCAATCGCACGCAACGATAAACTCGCATTAATTTTCTTGGGCATATGGCTCGGCGTCGCCACTCTAGCGAAAGGCCCCGCCGCCGTTGTCCTCGCGGGCGGCAGCGTGCTTCTCTGGGCGCTGGCCACTCGGAATTGGAAAGCTGCTTTCCGCCTTCTTCATCCGCTCGCTATTTTGTCTTTTTGCATCGTCGCGTTGCCCTGGTACATCCTCTGCGCTTATTTCAATCCCGACTTCTTTCGCACCTTTATCTTGCTGCACAATTTTGAACGTTACCTCACGCCCGTTTTCCAGCATCGCCAGCCGTTCTGGTTCTTTGTTCCCATCATCTTGCTCGGCGTGTTGCCGTGGACGGCGCTCCTCTTCGGCGCCGCGCTCGACGGCCGCCGCATCTTCCGCAATGGCGAATGGCGAACCTCCCCGGGATTTTTCATCGCCTGCTGGGCGATTTTCCCATTCATCTTTTTCAGCTTTTCCCAGTCGAAGCTTCCCGGTTACATCCTGCCTGTTTTTCCGCCCCTTGCTCTATTGATGGCGCGCTCTTTCGTCTGTGCCATTGAATGGGCGCCTCGCAAAACGCAATGGATCGGCGTTGCCACGGGCATGATGTGGGTCGCGCTGGGAGTTGCCGGCGCGATAGGCTTTCATCACCTTCCGCCGTACCAACCGCCCTATCAACAAGGGATAAATCACCTCGCGCTCGATGCATTGCTGATTGGCCTGCTCACTGGGGTAGTAATTGAATTTCTCAGTTTGGCTCGTAAGCCGTGGCTTGTACTCGCAATTTCCACGCTTGTCGCTACCTCGTTGGTCGGAATCGCAGTTGTTCGGGTACTGCCGCAGCTAGATCCACTCGTCTCGACCAGGCCGCTTGCCCATGAAATTCACGAAATTCTCCCGCCGAACTCCCCCATTTTTGATGCCATTTATGACGTCGGCAATATCAACCGGAACTGCGATTATGGCCTGCGCTTCTATATGAGTCCGGATATAAATCGCTTCCCCCATTATTTTCCCCACGGAATTACAACCTATGTTCTCCTAAGCAACGGTGGCGACATGATTCTTAACGATATGGGATTAACCCATCGAAAGATCGTCGCCAAGTTCCTTCCATACTGCTGGGTAGAATCATTGCGGTCTCCCTCCGGTTACAAATGACACACTACTGCGCGGGCTGTCCCGAAGGCGGAAGGTACTGCAGGAAAAAACTGACCACGCGGTTTTCGTAATTGCGGCGTCCTTCGTCACTCATCTCTGCGTATGTCAACGAGTCCACCAATTGGCTCTTCGGCATGGGCGCTACTTGATACATACGAAGCGTCGCGGTCGCCAAACTGGCTTTGTCCGTCGATTCAATGAACAATTTCGGAATACCTTGCAACCGCGCCATACGGGTCATCAATGGCGGGACGGCGCGATACTGATGGGTGTCCATCCGAAAACCGATTAGGCAAAAGGTCCTCACCATCGGCAGCGAACCCAGTCCCGTATTGCTCACCTGAATCGCCAGAAAATCCGAAGGCTGGTCATAGACGGAATCCGCGGCCACCGCTTCAATGCGCGGGTCCTGTGCCGCCGCTGCTAATCCCGCGTACGCGCCCATATCCGCGCCCCACACGCCAAATCGCGAAGCATCAATGTCCTCGCGATTCGCCAGCCCTTTGATCGCGGCGAGTAATTCCTGCGTTTCCTTGTAGCCAAGCGTTGTTCCCCCGGTCACCGCGCCGTGCCCCGCGAAATCGAACAGAAACACGTTGAACTGGTGCTCCTGCAGCGCTGTTACCAGCGTCAGAATGTCCGCCCTCTGCGAACCGTAGCCGTGGCACAACACAATCGTGGGCCCGCGAATCAGGCCCGGGAAAAACCATCCCTCACGCTGTCCTTCCCCGGGGATATCGAAGCTGTAAGCGGTCGGATGCCCCATCAACAAGCTCACGTCAACGTTCGCCGGGCTGCGCGGCGGCGTCAAAATTTGATACAGCAGGTATCCTGAAATTGTCGCCGTAGCCAGGAAAACGAACAGCAACAGCGCCAGCAACGACCCCAAAACCCGCGTGAGGCGCGCGGACAAACGCCGGAAATGCGACTCAGGATTCATGTTTCGCCGGGAGACTCCGTTTCTGATCGCCGCGCAGTTTAGCATAATTCCCGCGCGCGCAAACCGCCGCCAACCGCGCCCCTCGTAACCATCGCAGCACGGAGCGAATGCGCGTTTCGGTGGTGGTCAGTTTGAATTTTCTTGATCGTGACACAAAGAGTCAAAATTCAAACTGACCCATTACCCGCGTTTCCCACCTGGCAGAATTATGGTTCATTCGAGATATAATATAATCGCCCTAGGAGACATTTAGGTCCTTCATGCAGGTTGTCGATCTGCGCCAACTTCATTCGCGTTCACTCGAACCGCTCTTTCGCGAAGAAGCGGAACAGTGGCGCGACGATCTTTTCTGGGACTACCGCCCGTCGCAGCATTTGATCCGCAAATTTATTGACTCGCACTCGCTCGCCGGATACGCCGCCTTTGAAGGAAAACAGCCCGTCGGCTACGGCTTCTACGTTTTCGAAGATCAGAAAGGCCTCATCGGCGGCCTTTTCGCCTCCCGGCATTTCGACCATATCGAAATCAGCAAGAAGCTTCTCCTCGAAATGTTCGACACACTTCGCGAGACCCCTTTCATCGAACGCATCGAGGCGCAGCTCATGCCCTTCGGCTCCGCGCTCGATCCCGTTCTCGCCCAGCAGCATTTCCGTCTGCATCCCCGCCAATTTATGCTCCTCGAACTTCCGCCCATTCGCTCTTCCCAGATCGCGGGGCGAGATGGACTTCACCTCGAGAGCTGGACCGACCGTTGCCTCGAACCTTGCGCCCGCTTAATCCAGCGTGCGTATACGGATCACGTGGATGCCCAGATCAACGATCAGTACCGCAGCGAACTCGGCGCCATGAAATTCCTGCGCAATATCGTTCTCCTCCCCGGCTGCGGTCAATTTTTCCCGGACGCCTCTTTCATTGTTCGCCCCGGACCCGGAGAAAAGCCCATTGGCATGGTGCTCACCTCCACCGTCGCTCCTGGCGTTGGACACACCACGCAAATCTGCGTCTTGCCGGGTTATCAGAAAAACGGTCTGGGTCGGAGACTGATGGAGGCGGCGCTTGCCGCGCTACAAAAACATGGCTACCGCTCCCTGTCTCTCACCGTCACGACGATCAATGCCAACGCCGTGCGCCTCTACGAAAATCTCGGCTTCCGCACGGTTAAATCCTTCGCCGCCGGCGTCTGGGAACCGTAGGAGCGCTCCTTCCACAAACATCCAATGCTCCGCTACTTTTTCGCGCGGTCCTTCAGCAGATTCTTCAGTTCCGACATGAATTCCTTCACATCCTTGAAATCCAGGTAAACAGACGCAAATCGCACATACGCCACTTTATCGAGCTTCTTCAATCGCGACATCAATTGCTCGCCAATTTCCGAAGTCGTTCGCTCGCGGTCCTTCGCTTCGTTGACGAATCGCTCCGCGTCATCCACCAACGCTTCCAGTTTCGCCGTCGGCACCGGCCGCTTTTCGCACGCGCGCAACAAGCCTTGCAAAATTTTGTGACGGTCGAATTTTTCCCGCCGCCCATCCTTCTTGATCACCATGTACGGAATCTCGTCGATGCGCTCGTACGTAGTGAACCGCTTGCCGCACTTCAAGCATTCGCGCCGCCGCCGGATCAGATCCCCCGCACGGCCTTCGCGCGAATCCACCACCTTGTCATCAAGGTGCGAACAGAATGGGCACCTCACGGCTTTTCCCGCCGGTGCTTTGTCACATCCGCAATCGACGCGTGGCCGCCGTGTTCCTCTCTCGTTGCTTCTTCGCGCGCCATCCGGCGCAAGTCTCCCATCGACCACCCCTCATGGATCAGCAACGGAACTCCCGCGATACACGCCCCGGCAAAAGTCACCAGCCACAATACAATCGCCACCGCCGCCGCCGGCTCCTTTTCTACCCCAAATATCACCGTGAGGACAAGGAACGTCGCGACCTGCGTCCCTCCGCCGACCGCCGGAAGCTGCATCACAGACCCCACCATCGTAAATGCCAGCACCAGCAGCGCCGCGCGAAAGCCGAATTCTCCCATCTGGCCGCTGAAACCGCGCATCACCAATAAATACACCAGCGCCACAACCAGCCAATGCACCACCGTATAACCCACCGCCGCAAACAGGTCGCCCGGCGAGCGAATCGCCTGTAGCCCTTCGCTGAATCCGCCGACCAGCGTCGCAATCTTGCCGCGCCAGCCTCCGCGCGCGCGAAATCCTCCAAGCCGCGACTGTAGTGCGCGGGCACCATGAAAGCGAAAATAAACAAGCACCGCGATGGATCCAATCAGCAGCCAGAAAAGCGCCCATCCCGCCAGCCGCGCATCATGAACCAGCCGGCCTGAGTTCGCTTCCGCTCCCGCCAGTGCGTGGCGCGGCAACGCAAGCAGCGCCAGGATCGCCAGCACCGCCGTGGCCCCCACGTCAAATACGCGCTCCAGCACGTACACGCCGAAACTATCCGCCACCGGCAGCCGGTCCTTGCGCGCGATCAGCAGCGGGCGAACCGGTTCTCCCGCGCGTCCCAGCACGAAAACCGCCGTGAAGCCCATAATCGTTGCACTGTACACATTACGAAACGTGGGCCGTCCCATGTAGCGGGAGAACCGCACCCATCGCAACGATCGCAGCGCGTACGAAACATAAATGGAAACCAGGGCCAGCAACAGCAATGGGAGACTTGCATTCGCAAGCGCCGTCCCCAGCTTCTGCCAGTTGAACCCGCTTAGCGTGATCGCGCCGCGGGACCGGTAAAGCAGCGCCGCGACAATCGCCAGCGCCAAAATCAGCCAAAACGTTTTTCGCACACTCTGTCGCATCGCCGCGCACCGTATCAGCACGCCTTTATGAGTGTCAAGCTGGCCCGTCACTTAAAATCCCCAACCGGCAACCAAGGCTTTGCTCTGTTCGTCCCCACAAGCCATGCAAGCCGCTTGTGTTACGCCGGCAGCCCAGCTAACATGCCGCCGCAGTGCGGAACTTTTCGGCCCCTTTTTTCGTTCCATACTATGAGGCCGGGAAGTGATGCTGCTCACGAGGACAATGACGATTGGAGCCGGACGCTCAACTGGTTCAGCGCTGCCTCCGGGGCGAGGGACCGGCGTGGGAAGAACTTGTGCACCGCCACACCCGGCGCGTTTACAATCTTTGTTACCGTTTCACGGGCAATTCGTCCGAAGCCCAGGATTTGAGCCAGGAGGTTTTTTTACGAATTTATCGTACACTGGCGAGCTATCGCACCGCCTACGGCGGCTTCCCCACCTGGCTCACCAGCGTCACGCGCAATCTGCTGGTCGATCATTATCGCCGCACTCGTCACGACCGTGTCACCGATTCGCTCGACGATGTGATGCCCAAGGTCGAAGAGAAACATTCACCGGTGCGCACGCCGGACAAGGCCGCGCTTGCCAACGAGTTGAGCGCGCAAGTACAGTCGGCGCTCTCCCGTCTCTCCCCCGATTTGCGCGAAGCCGTAATCTTGCGCGATTTGCAGGGTTTGGAATACAACGAGATTCAAGAAGTTTTATCCGTGCCCGAAGGCACGGTAAAATCCAGAATCAACCGCGGGCGCATCGAGCTGGCACGCGTGCTTCAAGAAATGGGCTTGCGGCCCGAGTAATATTTGATGAAACGCCATCGTCAATACGTGGGCTGCGTCAGGGCACGGCTTTAGCCGTGCCACAAAGTGCCCAATTCGAACGGGCTTTAGCCCCTGAGGCCGGGCTGGCGCGGTTCATTTTGGGATGGATCGAGTAAGACGACAATGACCTGGACTTGCCTACAAATCGAAGAACGATTGAGCGACTATCTCGACGGCCTTCTCCCTGCCGCCGAACAGCGCGAGTTCCGCGCGCATGTCGACGCGTGTCCGCAGTGCGCTCCCCTGCTCGCGCAGGTAACGCATGTCATCGGCCGCCTTCGCACCCTCGAGCCGGAGCCCGTTCCGGCCGCCCTCTTCTCCAACATTCTCGACCAAACACTGGGCCCGCGCAAAACCAAGCGCGACTGGTTCGGCTGGTTGCCGATGCTGTGGCAACCTCGCTTTGCAATGGGCACCGTTACCGTTCTCGCCACTCTGCTCATCATTTTCCAGGCGACGGGCGTCCGCAGATCCGATATCACCGCGGCCAGCTTGAATCCGGTCAACATCTTTCACGCCGCCGATCGCCATGCGCATCTGGCGTTCGCCCGCAGCGTGAAATTCGTCAACGACCTCCGCGTGGTTTATGAAATTCAGTCGCGCCTCCAACCGGCCGCCAATCCAGCGCAGCCGAACAGCTCCGCGCCGTCGTCTGCTCCGCCCCAGAAATCGCCCAACGAATCTCAGAAGAACCACGACACAAATGAAAACACCGCTTTCGTCGCAACCCTGCTGCCCGACGCGCCCACAAGGAGCCCTCGATGAAATGCGCTGTTCACACGGACGTTGACGCCACCGGATTCTGCCGCAACTGTGGCAAGCCCCTTTGCGCGCAATGCGCTCGCGAAGTTCGTGGCGCCCTGTATTGCGAAGAGTGCCTGTCGCGCATGGTTACCGGCCCTTCCCCCGCGGTGCCCGGCGTTTCGACCGGAGCTAATCCTGGAGTGGCTGCCGCCTTGGGCTTCATTCCCGGCCTGGGCGCTGTCTACAACGGTGAATATATAAAAGGCGTGATTCATGTCGTAATTTTTGGCGGCCTCATCGGAATCTTGAACAGCGACACCGTTTCCGGGGGGATGGAGGCAATGGTCGCCGTATTTTTCGCCGCGTTCTGCTGCTACATGCCGATCGAGGCCTATCGTACCGCGCGCGCCAAACAACTCGGCCAGCCGACTCCTGGATTTTTCGGCGAAGCAGAATCGCGACAGCCCATTGGCGCCTTTGTCTTGATCGGGCTCGGCGTTCTTTTTCTGCTCGACACTCTCGGGTTTCTAAGTTCCATGTGGATATCGCGCCTGTGGCCGCTCGTGCTTGTCGCCGTCGGCGTCCTGTTGATTTGGAAACGGAATCGGGTCCCGTCATAGCGGCTTTTTTAGGAGGATTGCGAATATGGCGCACTGGAGAAATTGCAATTGCACTCGTTGCCGCACGCACGGCTTGATGGGTCCCGCGATCCTCATCACCGTCGGCATTCTGTTTTTCGTGGGCCAGTATAACTGGCACTATTCGTTTGGGCGTTTGTGGCCCATCATCTTGATCGTCATCGGCGTGGTAAAAATCCTTTCTGAAACGGCGTCCACCGAAGGACATGTGGATCCCACCGGCTGGCAAAATCCCTCATCGGTTCCGCCAAACGCACCGCCGCCTGGTTCATCGAACTTCCCGCCGCAAAATCCACCACCGCCGTCTCAACCGCGATGACTCACTACTACCGTCAACGGCGCTCGATTTTCGGCGGCCTGATCCTCATCCTGATCGGCGTCATTTTTCTCCTTTACGAATATCACCCGGAGATGGAGATCGGCCGCCTTTTCGAGCATTACTGGCCGCTCCTCCTGATCCTGTGGGGCGTCGCGCGTCTTTTCGACCATTTGTTCGCTTCTCGCAGCGGCGACGCCGGGCCGCCCGGCATCTCCGGAGGCGAAATCGCTCTCATTGTTCTGTTGCTGCTCGTCGTCGCCAGTATCGCGGGATTCGACTGGGCGCGTAAAAACAATCCCGGCATCGACTTCGGTATGGGCGATATGTTTGAGCATTCCTACGATTGGAACAGTTCCTTGCCCGCCGTCGCCGCAAAGTCCAACGAAGTCATCTCCATCTCCACTACCCGCGGCAATATCTCCGTGCATCCCGGCAACGACTCCCAGCTTCACGTCGCGGTTCATAAGAGCGCCAGCGCCTCGGACCAGAACGAAGCTCGTCGAGCCGCCGACAGAGTGCAAGTCAAAGTGACTCCCACCGGCAACGGCTACGCAATTCAGCCGCAATCGTCCAGCAATGAAGGCCCCGATGTGCGCGTCGACCTCGACGTTGCCTTGCCGGCCCACGCCACGATCACTGCGCAAACCACTCACGGGGACATCACCGTCGCTCAAATGACTGGCCCCGTCACCATCCATTCGAAAAGCGGGGACCTCAATATCCACGACATTTCCGGTGACGTTGACGCCGATCTCGCCCATGGCGACGCGCGCATCAACAATATCAAGGGCAACGTCCGCCTCACTGGTCATGGCGGCGAAATCAATCTCTCCGGCATCACCGGAGATGCCACCCTCGAAGGCGATTTCTACGGACCGATTCGCGCGAGCAACGTTTCCAAGACCACGCGTTACACTTCTTCTCGCACGAATTTAACCCTCGGTCATCTCTCTGGTCAGTTGGAAATGGATTCGGGTGACTTGTCGATTTCCGACGTTCCAGGCAGCGTCCAGCTTTCTACCGCAAACAAAGACATCACACTGGAAGGCGTCACCGGCAGAATCGATCTCACCGACAAGCGAGGCGACATTCAGGTCACCTTTGCCCATCCTCCTCATGACGATGTGCGCATCGCTGACGAATCAGCCAGCATTGACGTCACTCTTCCGGAAACCTCAAATTTCGAAATTTCCGCTGTGTCCCGCAATGGCGACATTCGAAATGATTTCGAATCCGCTGGCCTGAAATCCTCAAACAGCGGCGACACCACCGTTGTGCAGGGGACATATGGCGCGCACGGCCCGCGCATCACTCTAAGCACCACTTACGGCGCCATCTCCATCCACAAATCACACTAAAGGTCGTTTTTTGTGGGGGGCATATCTTGAGGTACTCGAAGGATCGAATTATCGCACTGTGCTGCGGCTAGACTTCTGTTCGCAATTTCACCAGCCCATCCAGCAAATCATAAAAGGCCGGAAACGAGATGCCCACACACTCCGCGTCGCGAATCACGGTCTCGCCTTCGGCGCCCAGCGCCGCAACCGAAAACGCCATGGCAATCCGGTGATCATCGTGGGGCTCAATCGTCGCGCCGCGCAACCGTCCTGCGGACCTTCCCGCCACGCGCAACCCATCCGGAAATTCCTCTACTTGCGCGCCCATCAACCGGAGATTCTCCGCCATCGCCGCGATCCGGTCGCTTTCCTTCACGCGTAATTCCTGCGCATCGCGAATCTCGATTCCCTCATCCGTGTACGGCCCCAGCGCTGCCAGCATTGGCAGCTCATCAATCACGCGCGCCACCATCGTCCCTGAAACTTTCCCGCCCTTCAGCGGCGCATGACGCACGTTAATATCCCCGACCAATTCCCCGTTCCTCACCGCCACAGCAACCACCGAAATCGCGGCGCCCATCGACACCAGCAAATCCAGTATTGCCGTCCGCGTCGGATTCAACCCTACGCTTTGAATGGTCAGTTCCGTACCGGGCGCCACCAGCGCCGCTCCCAAAAAAAACACTGCCGCTGATAGATCTCCCGGCACGCCCCACGGCCGCCCGGTCAGTTTCGGCCGCCCCTGCAGCCGAATCGCGTTGCCGTTTCGGTCCCCATTTCGGACAGTGATCTGTTCAATCGTTGCTCCCAGTTCGCGCAGCGCAATCTCCGTATGGTCGCGCGTGCGCACCGCCTCGTGAACCACGGTCTCGCCCTCCGCGAAAAGCCCCGCGAGCAGCACGGCCGACTTCAATTGGGCGCTCGCCACCTTCGGCGCGTATTCGATCCCGTGCAGTTTCGCTCCCTGAATTTCCAGCGGCGCGAATTCATCGTCGCGCGCCCGAATCTGCGCGCCCATTTGCCGCAGAGGCTCCATCACGCGCCGCATCGGCCGCCGCCTCAACGATTTATCCCCGGTTAACTCGCTGCGAAATCCTTGCCCCGCAAGCGCGCCCGCGAGCAATCGCATCGTCGTACCGCTATTGCCGGCATCGAGCGCCTTCCGCGGCGCTTTCCATCCGTCCAGTCCTTTCCCTGCGACGACGACGCTGCCTTGCTTCTCCTCGATTTTCACACCAAGCCCCCGCAGACATGCCAGCGTGCTCGCGCAATCCGCCGCCGCGGAAAAATTGAAAATCTCGCTGCTTCCCTCCGCCAGCGCAGCCAGAATCGCATACCGGTGCGAGATGGACTTGTCGCCGGGCACCATAAGCACGCCGCTGAACGCCTTCGCCGGAGCAATGCGTTTCTTCGCCACGGCAAAATAGTAGCACGCGCCATGAAACAACCCCACGCCCTCCGTCGGTGTCCAACACAATGTGCGTATAACCCGGAAAGGAATGCCCGCCTTGCCGTTACCGCGAAATCACATCGCTCGAACCTCCATTTGCTTCGCGCGGCGGCGCACGCTATCATGAAAAGTCTTATGCGTCTCCGTCCCAGCCTTCTGTTGACCTGTCTATTGGCTCTCTGTCTCGCCGTTCCGCTTTTTGCCGCGGAGAATCCCGTCATTTTTCCTCTCCGCGACGTCCATGCGGGAATGAAGGGCGTCGCCTACACCATTTTCACCGGCGACCAGATCGAAAAAATGGATGTCACCGTCCTTGGTGTCCTGAAAAATGCCATGGGCCCAAAGCAGGACATCATTCTCGTCGAGCTCTCGGGCGCCGACGTCGCCAAAACTGGCGTCGTCGCCGGAATGAGCGGCAGCCCTGTCTATTTCGACGGCAAGCTCGCGGGCGCCGTCTCCCTTAAGATCGGAACGTTCACGAAAGACGCCATCGCGGGCGTCACGCCCATCCAAAACATGCTCGATATCCAAAAGGCCATGGTCGCGCCTTCCGGCAATGATAACGGCACGCCTGCCGCGGTGCCGATAGCATCACAATCCGGGGCCTTCCCTGAAAAGGTCCCGCTCGGTGATGGAAAGTTCCTCGTTCCCATTGAGACGCCGCTGGTTTTTTCCGGCGTCATGCCGCAAACGCTCGCTCTTTTCGGCAACCAATTCCAGGCCTTCGGAATGAGCGCGATGGCAGGCGGCACCACGGCGGCGCGTCCCGATGACCCTGACCTTAAACCCGGCGACATGGTGGGCATGAACTTGGTTTCCGGCGACCTCGCGCTCTATGCCGGTTGCAGCGTCACGGCCATCGTTGGCAACGAAGTCTTCGTGTGCGGCCATCCGCTTTTCAGTTTCGGCTCCGTCGCTTTGCCCATGACTCGCGCCCATGTAGTCACCACGCTCGCCTCGTCCCTTGAGTCCACAAAGATTATGAATTCCGGCGGGCCCATCGGCACGATCGTCCAGGACCGCGTCACCGCCGTCGTGGGACGCCTCGGCGCGTCTCCGCCAACCCTGCCTGTCGACATCAACGTCACAACACCGTCGGAGCAGCGCCATTTTCATTTTAATGTCGCTCAGAATCCGAAATTGACTCCCCTGCTCGTCGCCGTCGCCACCTTGAACGGCATCACTGCCAATACCGCATACACCGAGGGCACCACGCTTGAACTCGATGGGCACATCGATATCGCCGGCCATCCGTCGGTCGAGCTTCGCGACATGTACAATCCCTCGGATACGCCCGTTCCTGACGGGTACCAGCTCGCGGTCGCCGTGGAGGCCGCCTTCGCGCGCATTTATACGAATCCCTACGAACAGCCTAAGGTCAAGGGAGTCACGCTCAACGTTACCAGCCGCTCGGAAAATCGCTGGTCCACAATCGACGGCGCTTGGAGCGACAAGAGCGAAGTCCAGCCCGGCGAAACCATTCGCATTAAAGTCCTGCTGCGCCCGTACCGAGGTGCGCCGTTCATTCGGGAAGTCCCGGTGACGGTCCCCGCGCAGGCCGCGCGCGGCGACTTGCAGATTCTTGTCAGCGATGCTTCTTCCCTCAATCGCATGCGTGAGCTTTTCCCGGGCGCCGGCTCTGGCCGGTTGCAGAGTCTTGACGAGTTAATCCGCGTGATTAACAGGGAACGGCAAAACGATCATCTGTACGTCACGCTGCTCCAAAATTCACCGACCCTGCTTGTCGAGGACAAGGAACTTCCCAACGTGCCGGCTTCGGCGGTCAATGTCCTTGATCAGCATAGCGTTCCCGGCGCGGCCCACATGCTTTTCCAGTCCGTAATCGGCGAAAACTCCGTGGGCATGACCCAGGTCATCACGGGCCAGCAGTACCTTTCGATCAGAGTCAAGTGACTCCCTTAAACCCTGGTGGGTCAGTTTGAATTTTCTTGATCGTGACACAAGGAGTCAAAATTCAAACTGACCCATTACTCCGTAAACAATCCGATAGACAAAAGAATGCGAGACAACTGATGCGGCGAACCATACTCGTATCGATCGTTTCTCTGGCCCTGTTTGGCGCGGTTGCAACGCGCGCTGAGCACACCCGCTTCTGGGAACAATCCAGCTTTGCGGAACTCGACAAGGGCACTCACAAGGGCCTGGCTCTGCGCAGCGACGGCACTCTCATGCCCGCGCCGGAGTTCAAGCCCTTTGCGGATCCCAACCTGGCCTTTGTTTGGGCCTTGGCCGTGGATTCTCGCGGACACATCTACGCCGCCGGCGGCTCGGATGCCAAGGTTCTCCGGCTCGATTCATCCGGTAAAACCACCACCGTTTTCGAATCCACCGAGCTCGCGGCTCAGGCTCTTGCCATCGACAAGCAGGACAACGTCTACGTGGCCACTTCGCCTGACGGCAAAGTCTATAAAATCGCTCCCGACGGAAAGCATTCCGTCTTTTTTGACCCGAAAACGAAATACATTTGGGCGCTGGCTTTTGATTCTGCCGGCGCGCTCTTCGTGGCCACTGGCGATAAAGGAGAAATTTACGTCGTCGCTCCAGACGGCAAAGGCCAGCTCTTCTTCAAAAGCGACGAAAGCCATGCCCGCTCGCTTGCCTTCGATCGCGGTGGCGATCTGCTGGTCGGCACCGACCCGAGCGGCCTTATCATTCGAGTCTCATTTCACGCGGCCGGCGGCGCCGCTCTTCCGCAAGCCGGAAAAGCTTTCGTCATCTATGAAACCAGCAAGAAAGAAGTCACGGCGGTTACAACGGACGCCTCCGGCAATATTTATGCCGCCGCGGTGGGAAACAAGACTCCCCGGCAGACTCGCCCCGGCGCTACGCAAACTTCCGCGGCACAACTTGCAGCCGCCTTTGAAGCTGCCGCGGCGCGCGGACAGGCGCGGCCGGGAGCCGCCATTGGCGCTGGCGGCGTGACGGGTGCCGCCCCCATCGTTTTCCCGCAGTTCCCCATCGCCTCGGGCGGCAGTGAGGTCTACCGAATCGCTTCCGACGGCTCACCCGAATCCCTGTGGTCTTCCGCGGAGGATGTCGTATACGCACTCGGCTTCTCGCCTGAAAATCATCTCCTGCTCGCAACAGGGAATCACGGCGAAGTCATTGAACTCACCGACAACCATATGTTTTCTTCGCTTGCGACCTCCGATGCCTCTCAGGTCACGTCGCTCGCCATGGGGCCCGGTCATAAAGTCTATGTCGCAACCGCGAACCCCGGCAAAGTCTTCACGCTTGGCCCCGAATACGCCACCGAGGGCACATTTGAATCCGACCCGTTTGACGCAAAGATCTATTCGCGTTGGGGGCGCCTCACTTGGTGGGGAGAGCATGACGGAGAGGCCGGCAAGATCGAATTTTACGTTCGCTCCGGCAACACATCCGATCCCGATGATTATTGGAGTCCCTGGTCCGGCCCGTATTCCGACCCTTCAGGAGATAACGTTCAATGCCCTCCGGCGCGTTTTGTGCAGTGGAAAGCTGTTTTCCATAGCGCTGCCCACCGCAGCGGCTCGGACTCCGGCGAGCGGCAGCCGACGCTCGCTTGGGTGAAGCTGGCCTATCTTCGCAACAACGTCGCGCCCGTGATTGACGGCATCGTCGTCGAGCAGCCCGGCCTTCGCGCGCAAGGATTTTCCTCGGGCGGCGCCGGTTCCCAGCAACCGCCCTCCATCGTTTCGCTTCGCGTCCCTGAAACTCACGAAGACGGAGAAGCGAATTTTTCGGGCGTTACCGAATTTCAACAGCAACACACGCCGCATTTCACGCCTCCTCCGCAGGGATTCTCGGCCAAAGGTTACCAGACAGCCGTTTGGACCGCGCACGACGAAAATGATGACGATCTCACTTTCTCGCTTTATTACCGCGGCCAGGGCGAAAAAGAGTGGAAGCTCCTGAAGGACGACATCCATGAGGACTTCTATTCTTGGGACACGAATCTAATGCCCGACGGCGCCTACTATTTGAAACTCGTTGCCTCGGACCGCAGTTCCAATCCGGCTGGGCAATCGCTCACAGTCGAGCGCATCAGCGATCGCTTTCAGGTCGACAACAACCCCCCGGCGGTCGAGAAACTGCGCGCCGAGCAATCCGGCGACGATTGGCACTTGCGTTTCACCGCTCGCGACGCCGCCAGCGCCATCGCGCGCAGCTCCTACAGCATCGATGCCCGCCACTGGCAGTCTGTTTTTCCGGAAGGCCAGCTCACCGACGCCCTCGTTGAGAATTATGACGTCGTGCTTCGCGGTCTCAAGTCCGGCGAACACACCATAGCGGTGCAGGTCTTCGATCAATTCGAAAATTCCGCCGCCGCCAAGGTCACTTTCACCGTTCCTCCCGCAATTCGCTAGCCGCGCCAATGTAGGGGCGGCTTTACGCCGCCCGTCTTTTCAATTCAACAGCACAAAGATTGCACGCGCGATAACAATCAAAATTGTTTGCATCGCGCATTTGGCCCAATCCCGGAATGTGTGATAATTCTTCGCATGACAACCACACAAAGCCCGCAAGCCCCCGCGGCTTCCGCGCCGGACCTCGACGCCATCCGCTCGGCCCACACGCGCATTCGCCCGCACATCCATCGCACTCCTGTCTTCACGTCCGAATCCATCGACCATCTGACTGGCGGACACTTGTTTTTCAAATGCGAGAATCTCCAAAAAACGGGCTCCTTCAAGTTTCGCGGAGCCACCAACGCCGTCTTCTCGCTCACGGACGAAGAAGCGAAACTCGGCGTCGTCACGCAATCTTCCGGCAACCATGCCGCTGCGATTGCTCTGGCGGCGGGACGACGCGGCATTCCCGCGTGGATCGTCATGCCCGCCGCCGCCCCGCGCGCAAAACGCCAGGCCGTCGAATCCTACGGCGGGCGCGTCACCGAATGCGAATATAGCGTCGCCTCTCGTGACGCCGTCTGCAAAGCTCTTCAGGAAAAAACGGGCGCTGTCCTCATCCATCCTTATAACAACGTTCGCGTCATCGCCGGCCAGGGCACGGCCGCGCTCGAATTGCTCGAGGATGTCCCCGATCTCGACGTCATCGTCTCGCCCGTCAGCGGCGGGGGTCTGCTCAGCGGCACTTCCATCGCCGCAAAATCCATGCGCCCGCAAATTCGCGTGATGGGCGCCGAACCCCAAAATGCCGACGACGCTTATCGTTCCCTCGCCGCCGGCAAGATCGAACCCGCGGCAAAGACCGAAACAATCGCCGACGGGCTGCGCGCCACTTTGTGCCCGCTGACATTTTCGATCCTACGCCGCCACGTGGACGAAATCGCTCTTGTCACCGAGGAAGAAATCCTGGCGGCCATGCGCACGCTATGGGAACGTCTTAAGCTCATCGTCGAGCCCTCCGGAGCCGTCTCCGCGGCCATCGCCATCCACAAAAAATTTCCCGTCGAAGGAAAGCGCATCGGCATCATTCTCTCGGGCGGAAATCTCGATCTCGACCAAATACCTTTCGCTCGCGCCTCGCACTAGGGTTCAGGAACGCCTCACCGTAATCTCCGCGGACTCCCGCAGTTTCAGCACGCCTTCGCAGAAGCGTGCCCCGTCTTCAGAGTATCTGTGGCAATGTCGAGTTTTTGTAAGGGCATGGCTTCAGCCATGCCGTAACGCCCGCGAAATCAGTGCGGCTTTAGCCGCTGAGGGGATTCATTTTAAGCTGTCACACAGGCTCTTCAGGCAGTCCAGGGCGGAAAAACGAGTCGAGGTGTTTTCTACTGAGAAGAAAATTGCAGATTCCGGAGCAGTTTACTGCTCCGGCTTCCAATTCGTCGGCGGAAATGAGATGTGCCAAAATCCCGGTGCTGCTGTTTCGAACTCCACAGGCACCAGGAAGCTCCCCGCGGCGGCGTTCGGCGTACGAGTCACCCTGCAACCGATACGCTGCCGGGAACCTTTGTGCTCGAGGATGAACCGCGCATTTGTCGGGAAATTTTCCGGGCAGGTCAATAACGCGCCATTGTCATTCACATCCGAGGTTTGTGCTTCGATCGTTTCCGGTTTCCCCGGAAGACTGACGTAAAGTTTCACCGCGACTCGAAGCCTCACGCGTTGGCTGCGTCTCCGTTCATCTTGCGGCGAGACTTGCGCTCCGCCATCCTTCGCCGGATTCTCGCCGTTCATGGTCGCTGGTCTCCCTCCGCGGAGTCGGGCCCAGCGGCTGGAGGAATTTTCGTTATTTCAAACGTTCGGGATATGTCTACAGTTCCAGACCCCAAAAATCCATTCCCGGCTGAATCAGCTCTACTCCAAGTTCCCAACCGTCTACTCGTTTTTGTCCCGTATAAACGACCACTGCCCCAATCGACTGCTGGTTTGCAAGATTTGTAACCACCAGCCGCTGGTCGAGCCGGATAGCCTGCGGCGACACCAGCAGACAGCCATAGAAGTTCACCACGCGCGTGTGCGCGGCTTCGTGGTGCGGCGGCGCGGCTCTGCTCTCTACCCATTCAATCGATAATGGGACGCGCGAATTCATCCGCGGTCCGCGCCGTTTAGCTCGCATTTTTGATTCCAGTGAAGCTTCTTGATTGAACGGCCTTCTAGTCGGCACGTGTGACGGCCTCGGATACAGCTAAGTTATTGTCTGTCAATGCTATATAGCCACTCTGCGGATAAGGGACGACATTTGAAGGTAATACTAGTACGCGGCATGCAACGGGTCAATAGTACCGAAATTCGGCTCGGCACCCCTAATGTGTCCCGTTCCGGGAATTGGTCTAGTTCTCTGCGGTACGTTTGGCATGAGGTGCAAGCAGCGGTTCGTGCCGTCCGGCACTCTGACTGGCAAAGCTCTTGCGCGCGCCCTTGCCCAGCCATGTCTGGAACGAATCCATGTAGGTATAAAAAACAGGCGTCAAATACAGCGTCACAATCTGCGCAAAGATCAACCCACCCACCACCGAGACGCCCAACGGCCGCCGCGAGTCTGCCCCTGCTCCAAATCCGATCGCGATTGGCAAAGTGCCCATAATCGCCGCCATCGTCGTCATCATGATGGGCCGGAACCGGATCAAGCATCCTTGCGTAACTGCCTCCGCAGCCGTATAGCTCCCGCTCCGTTCAAGTTCGAGCGCGAAGTCCACCATCATGATGGCATTCTTCTTCACGATGCCGATCAACATGATGATCCCCACGAATCCGAACAGGTCAAGTTGCATGTGCAACAGTAAAAGCGTCCCTAACGCGCCGAACGCCGCTGCCGGCAACCCCGACAGAATCGTCAACGGATGAATGAAGCTCTCATACAAAATACCGAGCACGATGTAGATGACCAGAATCGCCATCACCAACAGCATGCCCAGCCCCTTCAGCGACTGCTGAAACGCCTGCGCCGTTCCTTGAAAACTCGTGTTGATGGTGAGCGGCAATGTCGCCGCCGCCAACTTCTGAATTTCGTCCACTCCTTGTCCCAGCGAAACGCCCGGCGCCAAATCGAACGAAATCGTCACCGATGGAAGCTGGCCCAGGTGATTCACGGTCAGCGGTCCCAGGCTTGTCGTCAAACTCGCCACGGCATTCAGCGGCACAAGTGTCCCGTTCGTCGACCGCACATACAGATACGACAGCATCTGCGGGTCGAGCTGATACTGCGGCTCGAGCTCCATAATCACCCAGTATTCATTGTTCGGTGCATAGATTGTTGAAATCTGCCGCTGTCCGTACGCCGTAAATAGCGCCGTTTCGATTTGCTGCGGCGACACGCCCACCACTTGCGCTTTATCCCGGTCAATGTGCACGTTCACTTGCGGACTCTTGATTTGCAGGTCTGTCGTGACGTTCTGAAGTCCCGGCAACTGCTTCATCTTGTTGCTCAGAATTTGCGCGTACTTGTACAGCTGATCTGTTTGCGGGCTTACCAGCGAGTACTGATATTGGCTTTTCGTCTGTTGCCCGCCGATTCGAATCGGCGGCGGATTTTGCAGGAACACTCGCAATCCGGGAATCGTATTGAGTTTCGGCTGCATCTCCTGCATCACGTCCGAAATCGTCATGTGACGCTCGAATAACCGCCGGACCGCGTGCAGCAGCGAGCCAATCACCGCCACGTGCCCATATTTCCTGTCCCAATCCTTGTATGTGCTGTCCGGGGTCAGCGGGCGTTCTGAAATATCCTTGAGGTGGTCATAAAATCGCCCGATGTTCAATCCTTGTCCGCCCTCACTGATGCTCGAGAAGAATTGCATGGTGTTCGGATCGGCCCAAACGATCTTGTTCAGGACCTCCTGGTGCGCTTTCATCGCGTCAAAAGAGATTCCCTGGTTCGCTTCCGCGAAACCGGCCACTTCCGCCTGATCTTCTTCCGGCAGAAACCCTTTCGGAATCACCCAGAACTCCCATGCCGTTCCCGCCAGCAGCAGCACGCCTATCACCATAACGGTCACGCGATGCCGCATCGACCATCGCAGTGTCGTTTCGTACGAACGCAGCATGCCCACGAACATTCGCTCGAGCGCGTTGTACATTCGCCCGTGTTTTTCGCCGATGTGCGGCCTCAAGAATCGGCTGCACAGCATCGGCGTCAGGGTCAGCGACACAAGTCCGGAAACCAGGATCGCCGAAATAATCACGACCGCGAATTCATGCAGCAACCGCCCCAAAATTCCGCCCATGAAAAAAACGGGCAAAAAAACCGCGGCCAGCGAGCATGTCATCGACACAATCGTGAATCCGATTTCTCGAGAGCCGCTCAGTGACGCTTCCAGCACCCCCTCGCCATGCTCCATGTGCCGCACGATGTTTTCGAGCATTACGATCGCGTCATCGACGACGAACCCCACCGATAACGTCAGAGCCAGCAGCGATAAGTTATCCACCGTGTATCCCAGCAGGTACATCACGGCGAACGTCCCCATGATCGACATTGGCAGCGCCAGGCTCGGAATGATCGTCGCCGAGGTGTTCCGCAGAAACAGGAAAATCACCAGCACCACAAGAATGATCGCCAGGAACAAACTGAACTTCACATCATTTACTGAGGCCTTGATGGAGATGGACCGGTCGTGCTCGATCGACATTTCCATCGCCGGCGGCATGATGGCGCGAAAGCTGGGCAGCAGCTTTCGGATCGCGTCGACGATTTCGATCGTATTTGTCCCCGGCTGCCGCTGAACGGCAAGAATAATTCCCGGTTTTGTGTTAATCCAATTCGCCAGCTTCGTGTCCTGGACGCTGTCGTACACCTTCCCCAGCTCGTCGAGCCGTACGGGCGACCCGTTTCTGTACGCAACGATCATCTGCCGGTACATCGCCGCATCCGTCATCTGCCCGTTCGCCTGCACGGTAAACGCTTTGTGCGTCCCGTAGAGAGTTCCCGTTGGCAAGTTCACGTTTGCGTTTTGAACCGCGGTCGTGACTTCGTCGATTCCAATCTGTCTGCTGGCCAGCTCCTTCGGATCCAATTGAATCCTCACGGCATATTTCGCCGAACCGTAGACGGAAACTTGCGCCACGCCGCTGACCATCGATATCTGTTGTCCCAGCAGCGTCTCCCCGTACTCGTCTACCTCCGATAGGGGTAGCGTCGGCGAGGTCACTGCCAGGAAGAAAATCGGTGAGTCCGCGGGATTCACCTTGCGGAACGTCGGAGGCGTGGGCATGTTGGGCGGAAGCTGATTCGCAGCCGCGGTGATTGCTGCCTGCACGTCCTGCGCTGCGCCATCGATGTTCCGGCTCAAATCGAACTGCAACGTGATTTGGGTGGACCCCAGCGAGCTCGACGACGTCATGGAATCCAGCCCGGCAATTGTCGTAAATTGCTTTTCGAGCGGCGTCGCCACCGCCGAAGCCATCGTCTCCGGGCTCGCTCCCGCCAGGCTCGCCGAAACCGAAATCGTCGGGAAATCCACGTTCGGCAAATCGCTGACCGCGAGACTTCGGTACGCGATGATGCCAAACAACAGAATGGCCAGCATCACCAAACTGGTCATCACCGGCCGCTTAATAAAATTTTGTGCGATCTGCATTCAGGTTCTCGCGCTTCCTCAGAGGCTCGTCTTCACTTCCACCTTCACGCCCGGCGCCAAACGCACTTGCCCATCCGTCACCACCGTCTCACCCGGCTTGATTCCCTCGCTGATCACCGATTCTCCATTTACCGTCCGCGCGACCTTCACGATCCGCGAATCCACTGTCATGTCCGGCTTGATCACGAAAATATAGTCCCCTTGCTGTCCCGTCTGCACGGCCTGCGACGGCACCACCACCGCTCTCTCCTCCTCCGACAACCGCAAAATCACCGTCACGAACTCTCCCGGCCATAACCGCAAATCTCTATTCGGAAACGTTCCTTTCAACACAATCGTTCCCGTCGTGGTGTCCACCGTATTGTTCACGAACGTCAGGTAACCATTTTCCGGCGACGTGTTGTCGGACGTAGTTGCTTGAATCGGCAGTCTGCCTCGCTTCATATACCCCTTGATCTCGTTCAGGTACTGTTGCGGTACGGAAAAGGCCACGTACACCGGCGAAATTTGATTGATGATCACGAGAATCGGAACATCGTTCGCCTTTACCACCGTTCCCGGGTATACAAGCTGGCTTCCTGTGCGCCCGCTGATGGGCGCGTAAATGGAGCAGTAGGCAACTTGGAGCTTCGCCGTCTCGACCGACGCTTGGTCCGCCTGCACCGTTGCTTCGCTCGCATCCGCTGTGGCGACAAACTGGTCGTATTGTTCTTTCGCGACGATTCCTGACTGAAACAGTTTCTGGTAGCGACCCGCCTGCACTTTCGCCAACTGAGCGCTCGCTTTGTCCTTCTCCAAATTCGCCTGTGCAAGCTGCAGGTTCGCCACAAACGGCCTGTTATCCAAGGTCAGCAGCAGATCGCCTTTTTTCACGAACTGCCCTTGCTCGTAATGCACCGCGCTGACGATTCCCGCAACCTGCGATTCCACCGAAACGGTCGAAGATGCTTCACCCGCGCCAATCGCGTGCAACTCGATCGGTATCGTCTTGACTTCCGCCTTCGCCGCCATCACCGGCACAACCGGTGCATCGGGAGGTGGAGCGGCGTGCTCCGTGCATCCGGCCGCCGCGAAGAGCGCCAACGTGCAGACAATCATGGTAAGTTTTGAGAAGTGCTTCATTTTTCTCCGTAATGTTCTGTTGCGCCGGCGTTCGCCGCAAATGCCCGGTTCCGTCGTCCCATTCGCGAATGCTGCGCACGGAACCTGCGCATAAATTGCTCCCGCGCGTAACCAGGCCAAAGAAATCCGCAGACGTTCCGCAGAGTCCACGGCTTATCAACCATCCGATCGGCCCTGCTATATCTGACGTTGCCTCATGCCTCTGCGTTGCAGCCTGCCCCGGCACTTTTTTGTGCGTTGCCGCTCCCTCGTGGTTGCGTGTATGTGCTACGATTCTGGGTTGCCGTCGGCGGTTTCATCGCATTCGGACGATCGCGCCGGCACAAGCACTTATCCAACGAAAGCCTCTTTGAGAGAGGGAGCACGGATGGAAACCAGCCAGGCCTCGCGTAACGGGAAACCCTACCTTTTGCCGGAGCGGCCACTTCAGTCGCTCGACGATTACATCGCCATTGGCGGCCTCAAGGCGCTCGAGAAAGCGCGCTCCATGCCGCGCGAAGCGGTGATCGCCGAAGTGAAGAAATCGGGCCTTCGCGGGCGCGGCGGCGCCGGTTTCCCCGTCGGAATCAAGTGGTCGAGCATTGCCGGCGATCCTTGCCCCACAAAATTCGTCGCCTGCAACGCCACCGAAGGCGAGCCCGGCACCTACAAAGACCGCATGATGATGGGCCGCAATCCCTATCAGCTTCTCGAAGGCGTGGCCATCGCCGCCTATGCAATGAACGCGCAGAAAGCTTTCATCGCCATGAAGGGCACATTTGAACAAGCCATCGCTTCCACCGCGCGCGCGCACCAGGAAATGACGGCTCGCAACGCGCTGGGCGAAATCCCGATTCAGTTCGTCTATGGCCCGGAGGATTATTTGCTCGGCGAAGAAAAGGCCATGCTCGAAGTCATCGAGGGCCGCGAAGCCATGCCGCGCGAAATGGATTATCCTCCCTACGTTCTTGGCCTTTTCGCGGGCTATCCGTCCTGCATTCCGGATCACACGAATCCGACGCTCGTGAATAATTGCGAGTCCATGTCAAACATTCCGCACATTATTCGAAATGGCGCGGATTGGTTCCGCTCCATGGGCACCGCCGACACGCCAGGCCACATGGTCTTCACGATTTCCGGCGACGTGCAGCGCGAAGGCGTGGTCGAACTCCCTCTCGGAACCACGCTGCGTCAACTCGTCGAAAATTATGGCGGCGGCTTGCGTCCCGGCCGCAAACTCAAGGCGATTTTTTCAGGCGTCGCCAGCGCCGGCGTTTATCCGCTTGCGAATCCGAATACCTACGACACGCCGCTCGACTTTGGTTCGATGCGCAATGCCGGCTCAGGCCTGGGCTCCGGCGGCTTCATGATTTACGATGATACGAATTGCATGGTGCAGGTCGCGCACGTCTTTTCAAAATTCCTGTGGATCGAATCCTGCGGCCAGTGCCGTTCCTGCAAAGACGGCACCTATGAAGCGACGCGCGGCCTCGAAAAACTGATTGACGGCAGCGGCGACGAAATCGACGTCGAAGATATTCTCCACGCTTCCATCAACGCCCCGCGCGGCAATCGCTGTTTCTTGCCGACGGAACATTCGCTCATCATCCCCAGCATCGTTCGCACGTTTCCGAAGGAATTCGCTGAGCATTTTCATCGCGGCTGTCGCAATTGCCGCGTCCCCGTGCTCCCCAAAATGCACGACTACGACGAAGCCAAGCACGAATTCCACTACACCCACGGCCGCCTGACGCCGTAGGTGCACACGCCGGTCTTCTTGTAGCTCAGGTCCCGTTTGCGCACATTCTGCGCAAACTGACCTGAGGCTTTTCAATAGCGACAATTTGGCCGGCATTTCGTCCGGCGACTTCTCGTGCCATCGCGTGACGCAAAACGGCGAGCTTCTGTAGCGCAGAGTCTCGCGTATTTCGAGACTCTGCGGCTTTTCTGTTTCCCCCGTCCGCCGCCCTACCGACCTATCCGCTGTTCCGTATCGGCGTCTTCCACTGACAGACTGTCATCCGACTGCGTAGCGGATGACCGCCAGCGCCGCGATCACGGCTGTCTCTGTGCGCAGAATTTCTCGTCCCAGCGACGCTTCCTGAAAGCCGTTTTTCGCCGC
>JBOGNJ010000177.1:0-4615 GCA_050746905.1 Candidatus Acidiferrales bacterium | reverse complement strand
GCGGGGCAGGGAACGTCCGTCGGCTCGCGATTCGCGGAGCTGAAAAGCATTCTCGATCTGTGCCCAGCACTTCCGCTCGGAGTGTGCGTGGACACGGCGCATCTCTTTGCCGTGGGACATGATTTGTGCCGCGTCGCCGGATTGGATGGCGCGCTCGCGGAAATCGCGCAGACGGTGGGACTCGAACGCGTGTTCGTGGTGCATGTGAACGATTCGAAGGCAGCGATGGGCTCGCGTCTCGACCGTCACGAACATATCGGCAAAGGGAAGATCGGCGTCGAAGCGTTTCGCAGAATCTTGAATCATCCGCTGCTGGCGGGACGCGCATTTATTTTGGAGACGCCGATTGACCGCGCCGGCGATGACCGCCGAAATGTGCAGATGCTTTGGCGGCTGGTGGGAATAAAACCGAAGCGCACAAGCGGCGCGCCCGACGGTTTTCCGATCCGACGGTCGAAGCGGAAAACAACGAAAAAACGTGCCAGGACGAGCGTACGTCGTGCGAAGACGAAACGCCACAAGAGGTGACTGACCCATTGAGCGAGTACGAGCCGCAGCGCATTGAAGCGAAGTGGCAGAAAATCTGGGAGGAGCAGGGCGCGTTCCACGCGGACCGCGACGCGAAGCGGCCGAAGTATTACGTCCTCGAAATGCTGCCGTATCCCTCCGGAACTTTGCACATGGGCCACATGCGCAACTACACGATTGGTGACGCGGTGGCCCGTTACAAACGAATGCGCGGGTTCAATGTGCTCCACCCGATCGGCTGGGATTCTTTCGGACTGCCTGCGGAAAACGCCGCCATTAAAAACAATATTCCTCCCGGTGAATGGACACGTTCAAACATCGCGCAGATGAAAGCGGTGTGCAAACGCTTCGGGTTCAGCTACGACTGGCGGCGCGAAATTTCCACGTGCGAAGCCGAATACTATCGCTGGAATCAGTGGTTTTTCCTCCGAATGCTCGAGCGCGACCTCGCCTATCGCAAGCGCAGCAAGGTGAACTGGTGTCCGCAGTGCCAGACAGTGCTTGCGAATGAACAGGTGGTGGACGGCTGCTGCTGGCGGCATGAAACGACGCCCGTCGAAGTCAAAGAGATCGAGCAGTGGTTTTTGCGCATCACGAAATACTCCGACGAATTGCTGGACGACATGGCGCAACTGCGCGAGGGCTGGCCGGAGCGCGTGTTGTTGATGCAGCAAAATTGGATTGGCAAGTCGCGCGGCGCGCGCGTGAAATTTCCGGTGGCGAAAATGGAAGGCGCGTCAATCGAGGTTTTTACCACGCGCGTCGACACGATCTATGGAGCGAGTGCGGTGCTGCTGTCACCCGGACATCCGCTGCTGCCGAAATTATTCGAAGGCATGCCCGGCCACGCGACCATCGAAGCCGAGTGGAATCGTTTGCGCCAGAAATTAATGCGCGCGGCAGATTTGGCGAAAGCGGAGAAGGAAGGGGTTTTCACGGGCCGATTCGCGGTGGATCCGTTTTCGGGGGAATTGGTGCCCATCTGGGTGGCGAATTTCGTGCTGGCCGAATACGGGACGGGCGCGGTGATGTGCGTCCCGGGACATGACCAGCGCGATTTCGAGTTTGCGAAAAAATATCGTTTGCCCGTGAAAATTGTGGTGCAGCCGCTCGAAGGCCCGTCGCTGAAGACGGGCCAGTTGAGCGAAGCGTTCACCGAATACGGGCGCTCGGTGGATTCGGGGCCGTACAGCGGCATGCCTTCCGCGAAAGCCATCGAGAAGATGACTGCCGACGCCGAAGCGAAGGGTCTCGGCCAGGGCGAGACGACGTACCGGCTGAAAGACTGGGGCATCTCGCGGCAACGCTACTGGGGCACGCCGATTCCGGTGGTTTACTGCGAGAAATGCGGAATCGTCGCCGTGCCGGATGACGAATTGCCCGTGAAGCTGCCGGAAAATGTCTCGCTCACCGGAGAAGGGCAGTCGCCGCTGGGGGGCGTTCCGGAATTCGTCAACACGAAGTGTCCCAAGTGCGGCGGACCTGCGCGGCGCGAGACGGATACGATGGACACGTTCGTCGATTCCTCGTGGTATTTCTACCGCTATACGGACGCGCATAATGACAAAGCTCCGTATGGCCGCGAAGAAGTGGGCTACTGGTTCCCGATTGACCAGTACATCGGCGGCATCGAACACGCCATCCTCCACCTGATTTATTCGCGATTTTTCGCCAAGGTGATGCGTGATCTGGGCATGACGGAAATTCCCGAGCCGGTGATGAGGCTCTTTTCACAAGGCATGGTGCAAAAGGGCGGAACGGCGATGTCGAAATCGCACGGCAACGTCGTCGGCGCGAATGAAATGGCTGAAAGATACGGGTGCGACACGGCACGGATGTATACGCTGTTCGCGGCTCCGCCGGCGAAAGACCTCGAATGGAACGAGGACGGAATCGAAGGCTGCGCGCGATTCTTGAACAAAGTTTACAGGCTCGTGCAGCGATACGCGGAGAAATTGGGCAGCGTCGATTCCAGCAAAGGCGGCTCCATCGAGCTGACGCACGCAACGGCGAAAGAGAAAACGCTGCTGCGCAAGGCGCATCAAACGCTCCGGCGCGTGACGAATGATTTCGAGGCGCGCTGGCATTTCAATTCTTCGATTGCGCTCATCATGGAACTCGTGAATGAAATGCAGGCGCAGGAGCCGCTCGACGAGGGCGCGAGTCCCGCCGTAGCGAAAAACGTGATCGAGTTGCTGGTGCTGATGCTGGCGCCGATGGCTCCGCACGTCAGCGAAGAGTTGTGGGAAATGCTGAGGCATTCGGGCGGCCTGGGGCGCGTGGAATGGCCAAAGTTCCGCGAAGATTTTGCCAGGGAAGAACAGTTTGAGGTGATAATCCAGATTAACGGGCGAGTGCGCGGCAAGATTGTGGTCGACGACAGCATCGGCGAAGAGGAACTTGTTGATCGCGCCATACACGATCCGCGAATTGCGCAATTGCTGGCGGGAAAGAAAATCGTAAAAACCATCGTGGTGCCGCGAAAACTGGTGAACATCGTCGTTCAGTAATTCCGCGAACGAAGGAGCATTCGGATGGCGAAATCCGCGGCGGTTCCGGAACAGCAGTCGTCGTCGAAAAGCGGGGCAACAAGCGGAGCGAAGAGCGAGGGCGTTGGATTGAGCACGCGTGGCGGAATTGTCGTTTTGGATTTCGGCGGGCAGTATACGCAACTGATCGCGCGGCGAATCCGCGAGCAGGAAATCTTTTCCGCGATTTTGCCGTGCAATGCGTCAATCGAGGAAATCAAGCGCCTGGAACCGAGCGGCATCGTTCTTTCCGGCGGCCCAAGCTCTGTGTATGACGCGGACGCGCCCGCGTGCGACGCGCAACTTTTGAGGCTCGGCATTCCGGTACTCGGGATTTGCTACGGCATGCAATGGATGGCGAGGACGCTTGGCGGAAACGTGGTCAAGGCCGAGCGCCGCGAATACGGGCCCGCGACACTCGATCGCGAAAAAGATTCCGCGCTTTTCCGCGGACTTCCCGAACATTTGAAAGTGTGGAACAGCCACGGGGATCATGTCGCCGGGCTGCCTGATGGATTCGAAACCGTCGGACGCACGGATAACGCCGTCGCGGCAATCGAAGATAAATCGCGACGTCTTTTCGGCGTCGAGTTCCATCCTGAAGTGTTGCACACGGAGCGCGGCACGGAAATTCTGCGGAATTTCGTGTTCGAGGTATGCGGCGCGAAAAAGGATTGGGACCGCGCGTCGTTCATTTCGGAAACGGTCGAGGCCATTCGGAAACGCGTGGGCAATGCGCATGCGTTGTGCGCGCTAAGCGGAGGCGTTGATTCGGCGGTGGCCGCGGCGCTGGTGCATCGCGCGATTGGCGGCCGGCTGGTCAATGTGTTCGTCGACACGGGTTTGCTTCGGCAAAACGAATTCGCGGAAACGCTGGAACTGTTGCGCGGCAGGCTGGGCCTGAACGTCATCGGCGTGAATGCGTCGGAGCCGTTTCTCGCGCGGCTGAACGGCGTGACGGACCCTGAAGAGAAACGCAAGCGAATCGGCGCGGAGTTCATCGCCGTCTTCGCGGAAGAATCGCGGCGGCTGGCGGCCGAAACGGGCGGGACGGCCATGCGTTTCCTGGTTCAGGGAACGCTGTATCCCGATGTGATCGAATCCGTGTCCGTGAAAGGGCCGTCGGCGACGATCAAGACCCACCACAATGTCGGCGGCCTGCCGAAGGATTTGCCATTTGAATTGATCGAGCCGTTGCGCGATCTGTTCAAGGACGAAGTACGAATGATCGGCAGGGAACTCGGCCTGCCCGAAGAGATACTCTCGAAGCACCCGTTTCCGGGGCCCGGGTTGGCGGTGCGCCTGCTGGGCGAAATTACGCCGGAGAGGCTCGAAATTCTCCGTGGGGCTGATGCCATTGTTGTGGAGGAAATCCGGCGCGGAGGCGTCTACGACAAGGTCTGGCAGGCGTTTGCGGTTCTGCTCCCTGTGCGCAGCGTCGGCGTGATGGGGGATTTTCGAACTTACGGGTACACGATTGCGGTGCGCGTGGTTTCGTCGGAAGACGCCATGACGGCGGACTGGGCGCGCCTGCCGTGGGAAATCCTCGAAAGGATTTC
>JBOGNJ010000176.1:0-2289 GCA_050746905.1 Candidatus Acidiferrales bacterium | reverse complement strand
TGCCGCAAAAGCAGTTTCCCGACGCCGAATAATGCCCCATACGTCATCGCGCAACCGAGAATCCAGCACCATAAATTACGCGCCAGCCCGTGTGTCTGCGGAATTTCCGGAGCGCGCGCGGCTATGGGACGCCATCCCGTAATTTGCGGCCGCACCTTGCGATAGAACGCCAGCAACTTTGCATCTGGTTCCGGCTTGGTCATTAACGTGACAATGATCCATACAAACGAAGTCGCCAGCGTCGCCGTCAGCGCCGTCTTGGCAAAAACCACCGTACTCGATCCCGTGAAAAGCTCAGGCCGGTGCGTCAGCCACCGTGACAATTGTTCGGAGCGCACTCCCAGCACCACCACCAGCGAAGTCGCCATCGCCGAAATTTCGCTCCACGCATTGATTCGCCACCAGTACCATCGCAGCAGATAAACGCTGCCCGTCCCCGCGCCAAGCTCCAGCACGTCCTGCCAGCCCGAGAGAATCGAAGCCAGATGCGCGGAAACATATCCGGTGACGACAACCAAAAGCAGCGTCACTATGCGTGACACATACACATAATGGCGTTCGCTTCCGCTGCGCTTGATGAATCGCCGGTAGCCGTCCTCCACCAGGTACGAAGTTCCCCAGTTCAATTGCGTCGCAATCGTTGACATGAACGCCGCCAGGAACCCCGCCAGAATGATTCCGCGCAGCGCGTGCGGCACATGCTCCGTGACGATCATCATGTAGCTCGTCTCGGGATGCGCGAGCCCCGGATAAAGAACGATCGCGGCCAGCGCCGTGAAAATCCACGGCCAGGGACGCACTGCGTACTGCGCAATGTTGAACCACAGGACGGAATACAATCCCTCGCGCTCATTGCGTGCGCTGAAAATCCGCTGCGCGATGTACCCGCCTCCTCCCGGCTCAGCCCCCGGATACCAAAACGCCCACCATTGAATTCCCAGATAGACGACAAAAGTAATCACCGGCAGCGTCCACAGCGCCTCGCTGGAAAATCCGCGTGAAAAATCCGGGAAAAACGCCAGCGGATCCGATGCGCCACTCGCGGCCTGCATCGCCTCGATTTTTGCCGTCATCGGACCCACGCCGCCTGCGGCAATCACTCCGTAGTACGCCACCACGATTACGATTCCCATTTTCAACACGAATTGGAACAAATCCGTCCACAGCACGCCCCACAATCCGCCCAGCGAAACGTAAATCCCCGTGAACGGAATCAGAAAGAAAATGCATATCGCCAGCGCTTGCCCATTCGTGCCTGCAAACGCCGGACCAAAAATATGGCTCAGCCAGTTCACGAACCCTGTGAAGACTAGCCATCCCTGCATCGTCGGCCCCATCGTGGTGCCGATGATCAGGATCATTGCCTTCGTCACCCAGCCCAAAATCAGGCAATTCATCAGCAATCCCAGGTAAACCGCGCGGAATCCCCGCAAAAACGCCGCCGGTTTTCCGGCATACCGAATCTCTGCGAACTGCACGTCTGTCATCAAGCCCGACCGCCGCCACAACTTCGCGAACAAAAACACAGTCATCATTCCCGAAAGCAAAAACGCCCACCAGATCCAGTTCCCCGCGATTCCCTGCGTGTAGACGATTCCTGCGACGAGCAACGGCGTGTCCGCGGAGAAAGTCGTCGCCACCATCGACGTTCCCGCCAGCCACCACGATACTCGGCGTCCTGAAACGAAATAATCTTCGGTGCTCTTCCCCGAGCGCCGCCGGAAATAGAGTCCCAGAAGGAGTGTGATTACCAGGTAACCTAGAATTGCGGTCCAATCGAGCAGGGTGAATTTCACGCGCGCACTATTCTCCGGCCAAGTGAACAGCCATCGCGATGAATCATCGCCGGAAATGTACCAGTTTTCTTGACGCGCCGCTAAAGATTTGATTGGTAAGCAATAAAAGTGAAGGAAACCTATGCCGATCTGACTCCAATTGTCGTCGTCAATTTGTCGCGCGTCATTTGCCCATCGACGAGCCTCCAAATTCCCAGAGGATTCTCGTTTTTCAGTTCATCAGGAATGGAAACATTGGGGAAGTCCTGATAGCACACAGGCCGGGCGAACCGGTAAATCGCCTGAGTTCCCACCGAAGTCGAACGTCCGTCCGACGTAGCCGGGTACGGCCCTCCATGCACCATCGCGTGGCAAACTTCCACGCCCGTCGGATAGCCATTGAAAATCAATCTTCCAACTTTGTTCTCCAGTATTGCAATCAGGTCCGCAAATTCGCGCAGATCGTTCTCGGTTCCGTGCAGCGTGGCCGTCAAATGCCCTTCGAGTCCTCGCG
>JBOGNJ010000175.1:0-87045 GCA_050746905.1 Candidatus Acidiferrales bacterium | reverse complement strand
CGAATATTGCGCCGCCGCGTCCGTTCGAAGGCGGGTGGGTGATGACAGGGCTCCGGCCCGGCGATGAGTACGATATTGAGGTTTCGGTTTCCGGCTACAAGGTGGCGCATCAGACCGTGATGGTGCCCGACGGGGGCTCGAATGGAAGCATCACCATAAATGCGATTATTTACATAAAATCGGTGGACGAAACTGACCAGCCTGTGGTCCCTTCGGGACCGATCCTTGCACCAAGAGCGGAGAAGGAAGTGCAACATGCCCTGAAAGACCTGCATAATAACAAACTTCCTTCCGCACAGAATCACCTAGGAAAGGCGCTGCAGATGGCACCCGCAAACCCCTTCGTGAATTATCTGATGGGTATGTGCTACCTGCGTTTGAACAAATTGCCTGAAGCCAAAGCAAGCTTGGAAAAATCCGTGTCGATGGATCCGAAGGGGTCGGCCGCGCTGCTTGCTTTGGGGATGCTGCACTACCGCCAGACCGATTATCCGGGAGCGATTCAACTTCTCGGACAAGCCGTGGAATTGGATGCCACCGCGTGGAAAGCGGACTGGATGCTGGCGAGTTCCTACCTGCACGAGGCCAATTTCGAGAAAGCACGCGACTATTCGAAACGAGCGTTGAAGGCCGGGAAAGAGGGCGCCGCTCCCGTGGAATTGCTTTTGGGCGAAGCCGAAGGGGGCCTGGGCGAACGCGAGAAGGCGATTGCTGCATTCGAAACATTCTTGAAGGCTTATCCCCATGATCCAAGCGTGCCCCAGGTCCGCGAATGGGTCGAGAGCCTACAGAAAGAACCAGCGGTTTCCGAGAAGCCTGTCTCTGCGAGCCTGGCGGTACATTCCACATCGTCATCTTCGCCGAAAAATCCACCAGCTGCTTTATCCGCATCCCTATCGCCGCTGGTGGGTCCGCAGCCCGCGCCGGCAGTGGAGCTTCCGCCTAAAGAAAATTGGGCGCCTCCGGACATCGATGCGGTGAGTCCGCCCGTTGTTTCCGCACGCGCTTGTTCGCTGCCCAGCATAATGGCGGCGACCAAGAAGACGTCGGAGGAATTGGTCAGCGACTTGGCGAAGTTTTCCGCAACAGAAGAATACGAATCTGTCGAGATTAAGAGGAACGAGCAGTTGGAGACGCCGGAAACACGCGAGTTCAGCTATTTGGTAATGGTCGACAACGCTGGACGGCGCTTCCCACAAGTGACGGAATTCCGAACACAGCTGAAAGGTCCCGGTGTACGGGAAGGATCAATCGCCGACGTCTCCGCGCCGGTCCTTGCGCTGGCTTTTCATCCGGACTTCCGCAACGATTTCGATTGGAAGTGCGAAGGACTTGGAGAGTGGAATAACCAGCCGGCTTGGGTGGTTCATTTCGAACAGCGTTCAGATGTCCCCACGAGCCGCCTGCAAAGCTTCGATGCGCCGACGGGAGGGGCGCTGCTTCCGCTGAAGGGCCGCGCGTGGGTCTCCAAAAGCGGCGGGCATGTGATTCACTTGGAGACGGATTTAGCGAAGCCCATGAAAACAATCGATCTGAAGCGCGAGCATTTTGCCATCGACTACGAGCCGGTGGCGTTCCACAAACACAGGGTAACGCTGTGGTTGCCTGAGAATGTGGATGTATATCTTCAGTATCAGGGGTATTACCTGCACCACTACCACCACTTCAGTCACTTCCAGCTTTTCTGGGTCGGCGAGACGCAGAACATCGAGCAGCCGAAGGAAGCTACGCCGAAGCCTTAAATTTCTAGAAACTGTCAACCTGTCTCATAAACTCTCAGTTGTCATGCACGACTGGCCTCAGGGGCTAAAGCCCTTGTAAAGAACGCATTTTTCAGCACGGCTAAAGCCGTTCCCTGACAGATCTCATTTGTGAGATGGCTTCTAGTTTGGATTCGAGATTTTCAGGGAGTGGCACCTACTGCGATCTTCTGATCTGCGTTGTTGATGACGGAGCCGACTCGATTCGGTCCCTTGCCCCAGTGTTCTCTGAGCCAGCCATTCATCGGTTCCGAGAAGAACCGCGCCACAACCTCTCCCAGAATTCCTGCAAGAATCACGGTCGTAACAAAAAGCGCCGGTATGCCGCGCGACGGCTTTCCGTACGCAATGAACAGCCCGAACAGCCCATACACGACAAACATATGTGTCAGGTAAACTTCGTAGCTCCTCTGTCCAAGCCACAGAAGAGGACGAGCCATGGTTGTGCCTTTGCGCCTGATTTGCGCGACTGCAGCGACGACCATGCACGTGGCCAACGCGAGCACGCTCATGTCCAAGCCCGTGCGTCCCAGCAGGCGATTCGAAAAAAACAAAACCCAGAACATCACTGCCGCGCCGAGCGCTTGCACGCCAAGCAGGCCGCGACGTCCGAGACGGATCTTAGGAAGCAGAATCGCCGTCAAACAACCAAGCGCAATTGCATCCATGCCTCCGAGATAGGAGACTTCCGACCACGCGGCATTCCCGTGGGCAAATATCGTGCGCGCGAAAGGACCGAGAACGACGAACGCGCCCAGCAGAAGAATCAGCAACCTGCCGCGGCCCAACCATCGGCAAATCAAAGGAAAGAAAAAGTAGAAAGTCTCCTCGACAGAGAGTGACCACAACACATACCAATTGCCAGGAAAGCTTCCGTTATGGGCTCGAAGCAGCAAGTTCATGCGGAACGTAAGCGCCGCGAAAAGCGCCGGCCCCAAGCCGCCCGGCACGAGGAAATTCTTGACGTGGGCAAGGTCAAAAATGCTCAGGACGCCCAATAACAATATCAGCAATGGCGCGATACGTGCGAACCGCAGCTGATAGAAATCGCGGATTCGCACGCGCGAGAGCGTTCCCCATCGCCGCAGGGCGGTTGAAGTGATAAGGAAACCCGAAACGGCAAAAAATATCTGCACGCCGCGCTGCCCGTTCCAAACCAAGGAATTGAGAAGCCGATGGGGCAGTTCGTGGCCGTACGGGATTTTCGCAATGACCAGGCGCATGTTGACGTGATTCAACAACACGAAGAGGATGGCTATGCCTCGCAGCATGTCGATGCCATCGACTCTGTTCCAGCTATGCGCACGCTGGGCTGGTGGAACTGCGTTCATCACCACATCATCGCAGCATTCGGAATACTTTCAAGACGACATGTTTCTTTGCGTCACGGAGGTGACACGGCGCAGCACGGATCCTTAACTGCTCAAAAGTGACTTGCTAACGGATGGTTCGTCGACGGATGTAACGCGTGCACTCAGTTCAGGCGGGGAACGAGAAGATCTCCGGTTTTGACGTGGCTTCGGCCATGGAGACGAGAAGAGTCCTTAGACGGGAGCGATCTTCGAGGTCCATTCCGACCATTTCGACTCCGGCCTGATTGGGCTGCGCAAACCTGACCAGAACGTCCAAATGAATCGGATGTTTGCCAGGCGAAATTTGCAGGTCGGCAGCAGTGCCGACGGAGAGTTGGAAATCGCCCATAAGCAAACCTCCTTCCAGACTGAGCACCTGAACAGCGGGCTGATAGGTGCCGCGTTTCGACTGGATGACAGCCGGGACAGGCTGCGACATTTTGATGCGCGGATAGCGGCGGTAGCGAACGAAGTCGCGGTCGCGGCGCGCGTCGAGAGGCGCGAGGCTGAGCATGCGAGGATCGAGGCCGGATTCGGCGAGCAAACTCCGGGCGTGCTCGGGCTCGAGTTTTTCGAGGGCCTGAGCCGCGGCGAGGCGCATCTCGCTGGGATAGATCCACCGCCAGGCGCGACGCGCTTCGATGAACCGCATGAGGTGCATGGTGGTTTCGGGAGCGCGAAGGCGGCCAACAGCCTCAATGGCCTTAACGCGCAAGAATTCGGAGCTGTTTCTGAGAAGATTGCCCTCGGCGAGACGCACAAGATCGGGCGCGACGCTGGTATCGCCACACATGCCGATTTCGTCGAGCGCCATCGGCAGAATCATTTGGTCCATGCGCTCGATGATGCCCATCAACATGCGGCCGCGCTCGGGAGCGGCCGCGATTGAAAGTTGCCGCAAGACTTCGTCGTGAGTACTGCTCTCGCCTGCCTGGACTTTTGCCGGCAACAATTTTTGCGCGCAAGCAGGATCGATGCGGCTCAACAGGCCTAAAACACGAATGCCGTTTGCCGGCTCGGTGTTTTCGAACGTTTGACACAAGTGTTGCTGAGCTGGTTTGCCCAGAGCGCGCGCCATGGCAACCACTTGCTCACGTTCGCCGGAACGCGTGACGCGCATCAGGCGGTTCGCAAGCTGCTCGGCGGCGGCATGGGGCGCGTGCCGCAGCACCTCGACGAGTTCCGCGCGCAGGGCTTCACTCTTCAGTCCGTTTTCGATGAAACTGGAAATGCGATTTTTAATTCCAATGCGTGGGCGCAGAGTGTGCGCTGAGTGCGGCTGCGACTTGTCCAGAATTGCCAAGGTGTCGAAGGCTTGCCGAAGCGCCGGAAACAAATATTGTTCGGCGGCTACTTGGCTGAAACGCACGAATGCACCGTCGAGCAGCTTTCGGATTTCCGCGTCACGTTCGACGGCTAGCTGCTCGCCAATGATCCGCACCGCTTCGTTCAACTGCGAACCCGGCGCGCGCGCGTACAACTCGGCCATTTGAGTGAGTCCGATGGCAGATTTCCTGCGCGCTTCCTCCGCTCCATCACGAACAGACTTCGCATATTGCGCCAATATTTCGGCCACTGCGGCGAAATTGGAATTGCGAAAATGGCTATCGAGCGACTGTTGCACGCATTCTGGCGGGACGCACCAGCTCTCCGGTGAACGCAACGCGCTTTGCTTTTCGGATTCCGAAATGGAGGTCCAAAAACGGCAGTCGAGAGCATCGGCGGGAAGATCCGGTTGAGAATTGAGGGAACGCGCAGTTTTCGATGTTTTGCGTTCGTGTGCTTGAAGAATTTCGCGAAGCGGCGCCAACGGAACGACGAAGCCTTCGAGCAACGGGCGAACGGCGTCCGCTTTGAGATTTCCGCGCTGGAAGCGTTCGAGACTGTAACGAACGGCGAGGCCCTCCGCGAGGTAAAGAATTGCAGCGGCGTCCACTTTTTTTGACGGTTGCGCGACGCGCATCTGCTCGAAGCCTTCGCGGAGTACCGCGCGCAATGAGGGAGAAAGACCTGCGATGCGTTGCTTCCATTCAGACGCGTCGGCAGCACCTGGGTTCTTGGACTTATACGCGGCCTTACCCAAATTGGCGGCGAACTGCAACAGCGTCAGCATTTCTTCCTCGGAGTGCGTAGAAGCGAGCGAATTGTTTCCGGAAAGGTGGGCCGTGCCGAGAAGCTCTTCGCCGAAATGATAGCCCGAAGCGGAGCCGTTGCCAGTGTGCTCGACGGAAGCGATGAACTCCACGAGTTTTTCGGAGTCATGCAGCCAGTCGTGCGATTCTTCCGAGTGATTGCCGGAAATTCGAGGGAAGATGATTGCCGCAGGGAGTTCCGCCTCGCTAGCGATGAAGCGAAGCTGGTTGACGCGAATGCCAGAACCGGAACCGTCACCCAAGGCAGATCTCAGGCGCTTGGCAAGATGCGACGGCTTGAGCGACGCCGCCGAGAATGCCTTCACGAAAAGCGAGAAGGAGTTGCGGTTGAGGCCCGGCATGAAGCCTATACTTGCAATATTAGCCTTTGTGAGCAGGTGCGCAAGGCTGTGTTCAGCAGCGGTAGATTCGACCAGAGTGCCGTCGATTAAGAGTTCCGCGCCGGAGACTCCCAGAAGGATTCCGGAAGGGCCAGCTGCGTCGAGCGCGGCGTATAAGTCGTTCCAAGCGTATTCTATCTGCGCGGTGGTGCGGGCGTGGTGCAAACCGTAGAGGCGAGCGAACTTCAACAATAGATTCAAGCTATGAACGAAAGTCCCCGTAACGGGACTCAAAGTGTCGCTAGGGCTGGGCATCCGGACCTCGGAATCTCTGGTTAATATGGTGCGCGTCCGTGCGGGCCATTGGAAATGGTACTGGGGTACTGGTTGCTCATTCAGATAAGGGCGGCGGCGAGCACGGAAGCCGCTGATTACAGGGAAGATGCTAGTATCTTACGCTGGAATGCGGACTTCCACTTTCAAGCTCGTGACGACGGAACGGGCGCGGCGGACGATCTCGCTGGCCCAAAGCTGATTGCTGAGAACTACGACCAAGCCATTTTCGAGGTCACAAACGGCGCAGAAAAAATATGTGGGGTAAGCCGTGTGGTAGGCGTCGACGCCTCGGCGCGAAAGCTCATTTTCGAGGGCGGGATCGCCTGCTTCGACCGCGCCGCCAGCGCGCATACCAAAGGTTTCGCGCTCGAATCGTTTGAGGAGCGGAGCGAGGGCTTCAAGCGCCATTGAGGACACGACAATCGCACGTTTTGAGGCCTCGCGGTAAGCGATTTTGTGCGCATTGCAAAATTCCCGAAGCGGCTCGAGATGGCTGAAAAAGTCGAGCGACCATGTATGCGCGCCGGCAATCGCGGGAAGCACGCGGCTCCAGATTTGCGCAGCCTGAGGTCCGCGAAGAGGCTCGCGGTCAGGGCCTTCGATTTCGACCAGTTCGACGCCAACAGCCTTGACGTCCGGGCCAAGGTCCATAGGCTCGGCTTCAAGAACAATCACGATTGCACTCCTCTATTCAATTTCAGCGTCAGCAACATCATCCGCGTTGCGCTGAGGAAAGCGCTCCTGAAATTCCGGCGACTGCTTGCGGACCTCGAGCCAATCGAAAAATGCGTCGGGCTGTTCCAGCCACACCGCAAACCAACGCGCGACCTCTTCCTTTTCTTCGCGTTTGGAGGCGTCAACCTTATGATTGCGCGCGATCATTTCGGCACGACGGCGCCCGAGGCGCGCAACTTCGAGAACGCGCACTTCCGCCGCGCGTTCGCCCTCCGTGCCAAATTTCCGCAACAGCTCGTCGAGGCGCACGAGACACATTTCGGCATCTTCGAGCGTTGAGAAATGCAGCAGGTCGCGAAATTCCTCTTCGTAGCGGCCCTCAGTGTCGCTGCGCGCCGAGAGCACGACGCGCATGCCCGCTTCCGAGAGTATCGTGACGATATAATCGGGGGAAGTTTTTCCGTGCTCGCCTTTGTCGGCAATGAGCTTGCGGCGAATCTGCTCGATTTCCGCGGGGGTGTACGTGGCCGTTTTCAGCTCGCGCGCCGCTTTCAAAATCATTTCCTTCTTGGCGGGCGCTTTGGCTTGTGTCGCCTTTGTCCGCGTCATCGATGACTCCCCGATTTTCTTTTCACAGCGCGCGTGTGATGTGTGCTGCGAGTACGCGCCGGTTTCTTGCGCCGCGGTGGCGGCGGTTCGGCCGGCAGACCCTGAAGCAGACGGCGATAGCGCGCCACATTGCGATTATGCTCCTCAAGTGTGCTGGCGAAGAAATGTCCGCCGGAATCATTTGCAACGAAGTAGAGGTACTTTGTGTGAGCCGGATTGACAACCGCGCGCAAGGAAGCGTCGCCCGGGTTCGCGATAGGGCCCGGCGGAAGGCCGCGGTGCAAGTACGTGTTGTAAGGAGAAAAGATGCGGAGATCCTCGGGAGTTATCTTGAGCGTGGGCTTGCCCGCGAGGTCGAGCGCGTATTGCACCGTGGGATCACATTGCAGCGGCACACCCAGCTTCAAACGATTATAAAAAACGCTGGCAACCATGGGGCGTTCGCCGGGCTGCGGCGTTTCGCGCTCGACGAGCGATGCCAACGTGACGAGTTGTTCGGGCGAAAGGGGAGGAACCACGGAACCGGGGGCTTGGACGGCGGAACGGCCCGTGGCGATTGGATCCGGCGCGGCTAGAGGAGTGGGGATTGCCTGCAGCTTGCTCCATTCCTCGCGGAACTGCCGCACCATGGTTGCGGCGATTTCTTCGGGAGTGGTGTTGCGCGAAAATTCGTACGTAGACGGGAAGAGGAATCCTTCGAGGCTGGGAGCGCGCGGGGCGATGTCTTTTACGAGCGAGGGGTCGCGCGCGACGCGCAGGAAATCTTGCTTGCTAGCCAATCCCTGGTGTTCTAGTTCGTTGGCGATGTCGAACATGGTCCAGCCTTCGGGTACTACGACGACATGGACAAAAATGTGGCCGCCGGCAATTTTGTCGAATACTTGCGGCGGAGTCATGGGCTGGTCGAAAAGATATTCTCCGGCCTGCAAGGCGCGACGCCGATGGCGAAGACTGATCGCGATAAATGCAACGCGGCTGCGAATCACTCCGTTCCGCTGGAGAAGGTCCGCGATTTTCCAGCGCGGTGTTCCGCGAGGAATTTCCACGAAAGTCTGCGCCTGGGAATATGCGCGGTAGGGACGCTGCAGTTCCGTTCGGAGCCATAGACCGAACCCGCCCGCCAACACGATGAAAATAAGGAGCGCGATTGCAATGCGACGCATCGGGAATTATTCCTCGTCCTTTTTTAGAGCAGGCTTTAGTTCGAGTGCAGATTCGCGCCCGCGGTTGTCGTCGAGAAAGTCGCGTAAGAGTATGGCGGCAGCGACAGAATCCAGATGTGCTTTTTTGGACTTGCGCCCGGCGTTTTCATTCAACGTTTGCTCCGCTTCCCAGCTTGTCAGTCTTTCATCTCTCAGCTCGACCGGCAAGCCGAGTTCCTTTTTGATGCGCGAAGCAAAACGGGCGGCTTCGTTGGCCATTTCTCCGGCGTGCCCGGCGAGATGCAAAGGCGAACTAACTATTATGAAAGTGATTTTGTATTTGCGCGCGATTTCGCGAAGACGGCGAATGTCTAGTTGGCGATTTTTTCTCTCAAGCGTGGCAACGGGCACGGCCGTAATGCCGAGCTCGTCGGAGACGGCGAGGCCGATGCGCCGGCGGCCATAGTCAATCGCCAATATGCGCATAGACTTGGCTGCCGTGGCAGAAGAATGCGGGCTCAATTGGGGGAAACCATTCCCCAACATTATAGCCCGCATATGTTGGCGCACGGATAGGGCGTGACTGTGGAATTACGAATCAGGTATGCGCCGAATCAGCGCAGCATCGGGGTCATGGTTGGCGGCCACGTTTGCCGTCCACCCACAGCGGCCAGAAGCCCGTTTCTTTCATTTCTTTTTCCAGGCCGCTGCTTTTCATCAGACGTTCAATTTGTTTTCGCGTCTGACGCGGCCCGAGCCTTTCGGGCAAGTCGGCGACGGCGTATGCCGTGACTGCGGCGATGGCTTCGTTACGTTTCAGTTGCGCGAAGTCGACTTTGTCGTAGGTATCGGACGCCGCGTGGTAGTTCATCATGTAATCGTCGGGTTCCTGATTGGCGACCAAGGTGGGGACGCCTTCGAGGAGGAAATCAAAATTGTCGGTACCAATGTCCGCATCGAAGGTATTTTCGAACGGGCCGAACGACGCGAGCGGCTGGAGGGCTTGGGTGACGTTGGCGGCAATGTCTTTTCGCCCGCCGAGAGAATAACCGGTGACTTTGCCGTCACCGGAATCGAAAATAATCGCCGCGTCCATATGATCAAGCTCGCTGCGATGCGCCAGCGCGTACGCCCACGAGCCCAGCATGCCCTGTTCTTCTCCGGTGAAAAGCACGAAACGAATCGAGCGCTTCGGAATCGAGCCGGTCGCGCGAATCGCGCGGGCCGCGTCAATCACGAGCGCCGCGTTGCAGCCATCGTCGAGGGCACCGGTGCCCAGTTCCCACGAGTCGAGATGCGCGCCGAGAATCACGAATTCGTCAGGCTTCTCGCTGCCGCGAATTTCGGCTACCACATTTTCGGACGCTGCGCGTTGCGTGACCCTGTTGGGCATGTCGAGATGGACTTTGACGGGCTGGCCCGCGGAGATGAAACGCGCAAGATGCATGGCGTCTTCGCGCGCAACAACGGCCTGAGGCAGGCGCTCGAGTTCGCCGGTGAGCGACAGATTGTGGCGATACAGCAGCATGTAAGGACGCGTGGACATCCAGAAAATTGTCCCAGCGCCCGCGGCCACGGCGCGGTCGACAATGGCAGGCTCGTTGTAATATTCGCCCATTAAATCGTCCCAAGTTTTCAAAACATTGGTGTGAACGAGCACGATGGCGCCTTTCGCTGACTGACCGGCGTGCTTGAACCCGGCTTCATCGCCCGTTCCGACGTCGACCACATTTGCCGTGAAGCCTCCGGGCGGCGTGGCGGGAGACCATCCAGTCGAGACTAGGTGCACGGGAAACGGCTCCGGCGCGAGAACTTCGAGACGGGTGTGGCCCTCGGACCAGCCTACGGACACGGTGAAATTCTCCGTGAGCACCTCGTCCACGCCAGCGGCGCGAAAGGCTTGCACTGCCCAATCGACGGCTTTATCGGCAGCGGGGGAACCAGTGACGCGGCCGCCAATAACGTCGGTCAACTGGCGCAGGTTGCTTTCGAGGGCGGAGGGGCCGAGGGCTTTCTTGATGATGTCCGGCGCGACCTGAGCGCAAGGTTTATTGATGACGCAGCCGCCCACGCCCTGCGGCATTTTGGGCTCGAGCGGCTTGTGCGCGGGTGGGAATTGCGCAGACACGACCGGGGCGAGCATCGCGCAACTGAGCACGATGATTGCACTGCGAAATGTGAAGTAGTGGAAAGTCATCGAACGCTCCTTCGTCTGCCGGGGAACTGATTCCCTAATCTTAGCGGCACGGCGCGATTTGTCCATACATCTCGATTCTATAAATTTTTTGGCGCGGCGTTTGCAATGCGGTCGGCGATTTTTGCGACTTGAGCCATTTCGGCGACATCGTGAACGCGGACGATATGTGCGCCACCGAAAATGCTTGCGGCAACCGTGGCGGCGGTGCCCCAGACGCGCCGTTCTGGTGGGACATTGCCGAGGGCATGGCCGATGAAGGCCTTTCGCGACGTGCCCACGAGCAACGGACAGGCGAGGCCCGCAAGTTCCGGCAAGCGCGCCAGCAATTCGAAATTTTGCGCGTAGTTTTTGCCGAAGCCAATTCCAGGGTCGAGGATAATTTGCGATTTTGCGATTCCGGCACGCTTCGCGCGCGCCAAGTCTTCCCGCAAGCCGCGCGTCGCATCGCGTAGGACATTCCGCGCGAACGGTCCTTGTTGCATGGTTCGCGGAGCGCCGCGCATGTGCATCAGGATTATTGCCATGCGATGCCGACAGGCGATTTGTGCGAGTTCGGGATCAAAACGCAGGGCGCTGACATCGTTAATGATTTCCGCGCCTGCCTTCGCTGCGGCTTCGGCAACTTTGGCTTTTTGGGTGTCGATGGAAATGGGGATTTTCAGGCGGCCCTGCAGTTGGTTGAGAACCGGCAGAATGCGGTCGAGCTCCTGTTGCGCGGAAATTCCCCACGAGCCGGGCCGTGTGGATTCGCCGCCGATGTCGAGCATGTCCGCGCCCGCGCGCTCCATTTCAAAGGCATGTTCGATGGCGCGGCGCGCATCGAGAAACTGACCGCCGTCGGAGAAGCTGTCTGGCGTGACGTTGAGAACACCCATGATATGCGTGCGCTCGCCGAGCACGAGAGTCCTCGACGGCAGCCGCAAGCGGAATTGTTTTCGCCGGATCATTGCCAGCACGGCCGCAATTAAATCACATAGGCCAGAACTTCACCGGAAATTCAATGTGGATCGACCGGCGCGTAGTAAGAGGCACGATGAACGACACGCACGTTGCCGTGCCCGGCGACTTCGACGCGCAGAGAATGCCATCCGGGTTTCTGACCAGCAGGAGGGTAGAAGCCGAGCGTATATTGGGCGCTCAAATTCTCGACGATGCGGCGATAGGCATCGGCAATCGTGCCGGTTTCGTTCAAGAAATAAAGCTGGCCGCCCACGCGGCGCACGAGCTCAGCGAGAAAGTCCGTGTAGGCAGGAATGCCGAGGTCAAGCGCTGCGGGGCTGACGAGCGAAACATTTTGGTGCGCAGCGAGCCATGCGGGGGTCATCACGCGGGGACGATTTTGCGTGGAAATTGCGTAGATTTCGACATTTTGCGAAGCGAGAGCTTTTACGATATCTTCAAACGTCGCGCGATTCGGCGGATCGCTGCGCCGCGGCTTGACGCCGTCGCCGTCCAAATTCAGCCCGAGGCCGCTGTCCTGGCCGTCCGTAAGCAAAATGATTGCCTTGCGTCCCGTGCGTCCCGGAAAAAGTTCGTTGGCCGCGAGATACACGGAACGATAAATATTCGAGCCGCCCGTGTCCGAGAATAATTTGCGGACATCGACGCCAGCCGCCGCTTTCTCGAGCAGCTTTCTGTCACGCGAAAAGGGAAGCAGCAAATACGTGTGCTCGGAGAAATCGACGACGGCGACTTCGTCGGCAGGGGAAAGATTCGCGATGAGCTGTTGCGCGGCGAATTTCATGGTGTCGGAGTCGGGCAGGACGCTGGGACTTGCGTCCAGGACAAGAGCGATACTCGCGCCTTCGGCGGACGCATCGAAATGCGCGATGGGCTGTTCAACGCCATCTTCAAAAATGTGGAACTTAGGCCGCGAAAGGCCCCGGACAGCGGTGTTGTCAGGCGCGAAAACATTGCAGCCAACTTCGACCAGATTGACGCGGACACGGATTGCTGCGCGCGCGCTGGGAGCATTGCCGCCGATGGCTGCATTGCCGGCCAGGCGACGAAAGACGAGTTCGCCGGTTACCGGATTACGGGTGGTGTGAACGTCTGCGTCCATTTGCACGGGTTGAGGAAGTTTTTTCTTTTTCTGCGCAGAGGAGGGTGCGGCGAGAAACAGGGAGATGCCGCAAAGGCAAGTGATAGAGGTGCGTGTGCGGAAAAACTTCATGGCCTGAGTGTATGTCCGACGAGACGGTAAGTGGAAGCCGCGTTCAGTCGAGATCAAAATCGCGAATGGGTTTTTCGACAGGCTTGTCTTTCGCTTTTTTGAGACCTTCGGCGAACTTGCGCGCGAGCACGTCTTCCTTGGTGCGCTCCGCTTCGACGGACTGGCGGAATTTTTCCTCCACGCGCTCGGTCTGCTCCTTGAGCAAGCGCGCTGTGTCGGCAAGATCAACGGATGGCGGCCGTTTCGGGGGTGGAATGTGCGAGAGGACAATGCCGAGCTCCGGGTCAATCGTTAGCTTGGCTTGACAGTATGGGCAATCGACTTCGACGGAGGAAAGCGGTTTGTGCGCCATGGCGATATTTTACGACATTCGGCGCAAACCGGCGCGTTTCAGTTTACATATGCGCGAGGCGGCCGCGTTTCATATACAAGCGAATGCCCGCGGAAAAACATCAGGCCGGCGCCGGCTTTTCACCCTTGGCCATGCCCGGAACCGCGCGCGGCTCAGGCCTCAACGTGAGCTGCGGCTCCTTGGACGGCACAGGGGGCGCGGAAGGAGGTGGCGGCAGAGGCTTGTCTGGGAGCGGCTTGCCGTCCATCAAAAGCTTGAGTTCGTTTGCGTCGAGCACTTCGCGAACGAGAAGCGCCTGGGCCACGCGTTCGAGCGCTTCGCGATGGGTTTCGAGGATATTGCGCGCACGCGTGTAGGCTGAAGTGACGATGCTGCGCACTTCGTTGTCGATCTTGATGGCCGTGTCTTCGGAATAATCGCGGTGCTGCGCGATTTCGCGACCCAGGAAAATGGCCTCTTCCTTCTTGCCAAAGGTGAGCGGCCCGAGAGTGCTCATGCCCCATTCGCAGACCATTTGACGGGCGATTTCCGTGGCGCGTTCGATGTCGTTGCCCGCGCCGGTGGTGACGTGTTGAAGGAAAATTTCCTCGGCGGCGCGCCCGCCCATCAAAACAGAGAGCTGACTTTCGAGAAATTCGCGGGTGTAGGTATGCTTGTCGTCGATAGGGAGCTGCATCGTGACGCCCAAAGCCATGCCACGCGGAATAATAGTGACTTTGTGCAGAGGATCGGCGCCCGGAGTCATCGCGGCGACCAGTGCGTGGCCGGCTTCGTGGTACGCCGTGTTTTTCTTCTCCTCATCGGAAAGGATCATCGATTTCCGCTCGGCGCCCATCAGGACTTTATCTTTCGCCATCTCAAAATCTTCCATGATGACGAGCTTGCGGTTTTGCCGTGCGGCCCAGAGCGCAGCTTCGTTCACGAGATTGGCTAGATCGGCACCTGAAAAGCCTGGAGTGCCGCGAGCGAGAATCGAGAGATTCACGTTTTCGGAAATGGGCACCTTGCGCGTGTGCACGCGAAGAATTTCCTCGCGTCCCTTGACATCAGGACGGGGAACCACAACGCGCCGGTCGAAACGGCCGGGCCGCAGCAAGGCGGGATCGAGCACGTCAGGTCGGTTTGTAGCCGCGATTAAAATAACGCCTTCGTTTGATTCGAAGCCGTCCATTTCAACGAGCAACGCATTCAATGTTTGTTCGCGTTCATCGTGGCCGCCACCGAGACCTGCGCCACGATGACGTCCCACGGCATCGATCTCATCGATGAAGATGATGCAAGGAGCGTTTTTCTTGCCTTGCTCGAACAAATCGCGGACGCGACTAGCGCCGACGCCGACGAACATCTCGACGAAATCAGAACCGGAAATGGAGAAGAACGGGACATTCGCTTCGCCAGCGATGGCGCGCGCGAGCAAAGTCTTCCCCGTTCCAGGAGGGCCGACCAGCAACACACCCTTGGGAATACGGCCGCCGAGACGCTGAAATTTCTGCGGGTCTTTCAGGAAGTCGATAATTTCCTGCAACTCTTCCTTGGCTTCCTCGATGCCTGCCACGTCTTTGAATGTGGCTTTCTTCTGCTGCGCCGTGAGCAAACGCGCGCGTGATTTACCGAAACTCAAGGCTTTATTTCCGCCGGACTGCATTTGCCGCATCATGATGAGGAAAACAACAAGAAGCAGGAGGAAGGGAACGCCATCGATTAGGAAGCTGACCCAGTCGTTGTTGCGGACTTCCTTGATATTGACATCAACGTTTTTCGCCTGGAGTTCCTTGGTCAGATCGCTGAGCGTTTCCTTCGGGACGGTGACGTGGAATTTTGTTTTCGGATCGCGAAATTCGCCGTCGACTTCGGCGCTGACCGGAGAAAGCATAATGGTGACTTCGCTGACGTTGCCCTTCTCCACCTGGGCCTGGAAGTCAGTGTAGCTCGGCGTCTGGTCGCGTGCCGTCTGGCCTCCAGTCGAGGCCATCCGCCAGAGCAGGACGGCGAGGAGGATCATGGCCATCCAGAATAGAATTGTTTTGACTGTTGAGTTCACCGTCTGTTACCTCACCCCTCTGGAGCCCATGGCCTTCCAGATTACGATCGTTTTGAACGCGTGGGCTTACGCCCTTTGGCGCCGGCATGCTTCGTTTCGGCTTGCCGAACCTCGTTTACAGTACCTACATAAGGCAGGTTGCGGTACAAGCCGCCGCGGCCAGCGAGGCCATAACCTACCCAATATTTAGATGCAGAATCAAAGCCAACGTATGTAGCACGCAGGCCGACTCTGCGATCGCGGGACTTGTCAAACAGCACCGCCAAATTCAGTGAACGGGGCCGGCACTCTTCGATGCGCTTCCACAAGAAATCCTGGGGTACTCCTGTGTGAAGCACGGCATCGACGAGCAAAACGTCGCGGCCCTCCAGTACGGGAGGTGTCGAGAAGAAAACCTCAGGTCTGGCAAAACCTCCAAGGTCCACCTGGCGCAGCTCCGACCTTACAAAATGGCAAACGACGGGCTGCGAAATCTCGCGAACCAAATCCGCCGCAAACAAAAAAGAATTTTCGAGGATCGCGACCACGTCCAGCGTCCGATCTCTGTAATCCCTGGAGATCGCGTGTCCTATCTGGACCACCCGCGTCGTCAACTCCTTGCGGGAGTATGCAACCTTCACGCCGGCCTCAATCGAAAGACCCAACGATCCATAGACCAGTTCGCGTGGCGTCTGTCGTCGAGAATTCCTCTGCCACGGGCATCCGATCCGCCCATGCGACACGACCTGCACTCGTCAGCACGGGCCACAGGGCTCTTTGGGTAGAAGCAATTCGGCTAGCCATGAACATACGCGCAAGCTTGCGCGTCCGGCGACGACCGCAGGGCCGATATGCGTCGCCCGGATTCCAATTTCGAAGCAGCAAAGGCGCGACAAGGCGCTCCGCGTCCAGAACGGCATCCTCAGGTCTAGTGTCGCGCTCCGCCTTGGGCCAGTCAATCACTTTCAAACAGAAGGAGCGCCCGAGTTCCGGGATGGAAATAGCAGTCGACCCGTCGTCCGGGAGCGTAACCTGATATTTATAGGAAGCAATCGCTCCGGAGTTTTCATGATCCGGCGCGGAACCGTTCGCACAGTTGGAGAGGCGGAAAACCAATTTGCCGAACTCGCGCTCGATTGTGACTCCGCCGGGAAGCTGCAATCTTCGTCCGCTCGTGCCATGTTTCGCAAGCGAGATGACTTGTTCGACGTGGCTTCGAGTGAGCTGACCCTCTGTCTGAACTGTTTCCGCGAATAGGCGGCGGACGAGGCGTTGCGTGAGCGCGCGGCCAGAGTCAGGCCATGTGGTTTTTTGAGCGGACAAACCCGGAACGGGAGAAAGCAAGTCATTCACGTCTACCGAGAAGCCTTCTGCGAAGCGTGAGACGAGATTCTGAAGGCGTTCTTCGACCAGCGCGGACCAAAAATGTTCATCGTCGTCAGCGAGCGACGCCAAGTCGCACAGCCGATCCGTCATGGACGGTGAAAAGTTCTGTTCAAGCTCCGGCAACAAGCGGTGGCGCACGCGCGCACGGAGCCGCTGCGTGTCGCGATTGGTCTCATCCTCACGCCAGTCCTGGTTGCGTTCCGCGAGGAAGGACCGAAGGTCGCCGCGGCGGACCCCGATGAGCGGGCGAATGATTTTGCCGCGGACGGGCTGGATGGAAGAAAGACCGGCGAGGCCTGTTCCACGAATCATGCGCGCAAGAACGGTTTCGGCCTGGTCATCGGCGGTATGCGCCGTAGCAACGCAGTCCGCGAAACCGCGCGAAATAATAGCGTCGAAGAACTCATAGCGCAGCCGGCGCGCTGCGTCCTCCAAGTTCCAGCCGCGTTGCTTTGCAATCGTGGCCACGCCGGCAGTTTCCGTAAGGCATTCCAAACCTCGAAGGCTCGCGAGGGATTTCACGAAGGCTTCGTCGGCGTCCGACTCTGTTCCACGAAGCTGATGATTGAAGTGCAGAATGCAAAGAGTGACGCCCAACTCGCCTCGCAATTCTTCAAACAGGCGCACAAGCGCGACTGAATCAGCGCCTCCGGAAACGGCCAGAGCGAGCCTATGCCCGGGGCGAAGCATATCGTGGCGCCGAATGGTGTTACGGGCGATCCTTAGGATCGGAGTTTTCATGATGCGGACGCGATTCGTCTCGCGAATATCTTAGCAGGCGCAAGAAGGAGGGTACAAGCAAGGGCTAGCTATCAGATATTGATTTGCTGAGCGAGCAAATCGCGGCTGTGGGCAATGCGGCGGTCGAGAGCGACAGCTACAAAATAAGCACAATCGGCTCGTTCGCGCTCGGCCCAGGCGGTGATGCGCGGCGCGAGAGCGCGCGCTGCAGAACGCAGAAGGCCCATCATCCAATAATAAACGGCCACTACCTTCAGATCGGTTTGATCATCGCCCTTTTGCGGACATAAACGGACAAGCTGCACCAGCCGCCCAAATTGATCGCTGTCCACGTGGCGTCCTTCCACTCCGACGACTTCCCGCACTTGATCGGAAAGCTCGGACTTTCGGTACGCAGTAATGATCGAGCGTGAATACGAGACGAAAAATTGCAGGAGCGCCGCAACCGAAATCACGCAGATAAGAGCGGCGATCATGAGTGTTGGTGCGCCGCCATTCGCGGCAAGGCAACGCGAGCAGTCTCGAGGCGTGCACTTTCAGAAATTTTGGTCAACGTATATGCCCAAGCGAGCGGCAGGAAAACGCCAACTAATGGAGGAACGAATTTGAGGACGCTGCCCTGCAATCCCGGAAACAGATTTCGCATGGCGTATGTGGCTGCATCGGCGCTAAAGAAAATTCCTAGCGCCAGAACGAGCTGGATGAGACGAGTGCGCGTCTCGCGTAATTTCATGATCGCGCCCCATAAAAGATAGGTGAGCACAACGCCAACGAAGTAAAGGTTCTGCCCTAACTCGACGACGAACCTGCTAGTCAGATGATCTTTGTTCTGGTGAACTACGAGATACGAGAAAAAGGCTGTAGCGGTCAGCAACATAGCCGCCCCTCCCCGCACGTAGTGGCTGACCTTCATCTGTTGAAAAACTTCCTGGTAGAAGTGCATCACGACGAAGAACATTAAAATGGTGAGTAGAGCGTCAGTGTAGTAATACATGTAGCGGTATTCCAAGGAAGCGATTCCATAATGCTTGTAGAAGAACACGTAAGAGAAGCCAGCAGTTTGCAGAGCGGCGGCTAAAATATAGATATTGAGGGTAACATAGCGAAAGAATTGTTTGTGGCAAACAGCCCACACTACAACGTAGAGCTCCGCGAGGAAACTCACCATCCAAAGCGTGTAATCAAAAGGGCCAAGCATTTCGTTCTCTATGCCGAGGCCCCGTTTTCGCTAAAACTACGCCTTGCTTATCTGTTCCAAGGCGTTTGCGGCATGGGGACGCCTGTACTTGCGGCCATCCAGGGCGTTTGCGGCATCGGTACGCCGGTGCTTGCAACTGTCTGCGAATGACTTGAGTTCGCTGTCAGATTGCGGAGCCCGACCGCGCTTGCCAACACCAACAACACCAAAACCACCAACATCATGAACCTGTTCATAGGAACCCCCGACGTTTGAGAAGCGGGGGAATTCTATGTGGTTTGGTGCCGTCAAGGGGTAAAAGTTTAGGCTATGTGCCTAAACAGTACACCCCTCCCTGTCCCTGGTTTTAGCCAGAGCCTCGATTCAATTGTCGACGATAGAGTAGCCGCCCGCGTGAAATGTGTAAATGGTACCTTCGTACCTCTCGGAATAGACCGTTGGGGAGAGCGGATTCCGAAGCGCGAGCGTCAAGTCGATGCGACGACGCGCATGACAGTGTAGAATGGCGTTCGATCATGGCCCACTCCATGCCCGCTGTCCCGTTCGAACAGATTGAAACGGCCGTGCCACGCGTCACGCTGCGAAATGCGTTTGCCCATCCATACGATTCGGCAATTGCCGCCGCGCGCACGTGCTATTCATCGCGAATTATCGCTCCCGAGGAAATCACGGAAAAGCAACGCGTGAATATCGGTGCGGCCACTTTTTACAGCGGACATCACACCGTTTATCAGCACGCGCATTTCGAATTCGGGCTGGAAAACGTGAGCCGGCAATTCGTATGGTCGTTTCTGCACGCACACCCTTTTTACAATTCGGAGCAGCAGAGCCAGCGGTACGTGCGCCTAGATCGCGCTCATGCATACGTGCCGGCAGAAAGTGCGCGCTTCAGCTGGGCCGACCGCACCATTTACGAACGTGCAATCGCGCGCGCATGGACGCATTATCGCGAACTGACGAAAATATTGGAACCGGAAGCCAGTAGGATCCTTAGCGATATCTGGCATATCGGACCAATGTCGCATCCGCGGAGAATTGAAAAGATCAAGGGCGCGGCGGGGAAACGCGCAATTGAGATTGCGCGCTATGTTTTACCCGTCGCTGCGTTTACGACCATGGTGCACACACTTTCAGGCGTCGTGTTGCACAGGTTGTGGCGCATGCAAAGAGCTTGCGACACGCCATCGGAATCGCGTGCCGTGATTCAGGCGATGGTCGACCGGGTTCATGAGGTCGATGCGCAGTTCTTCGACCGATTCGTAACCGAACCGATGGAGGAGTTGCCGGAATGGCTGGTTGCAAGAAACATGAGCAACGGCGAATCATTCGCGGCGGAGTTCGATTCGCAGCTTGGCGGCAAAACTTCTAAGCTTGTGGATTTTTCGTCGCGCGCGCTGCGAATTGCCGCCAACGCCTATCGTGCCGTCATTGGCGCGACTGAACAAGATTGTTCGGACGGGGAAGCACTCGACCGTCTACTGAATCCATCGCGCAATCCCTATCGCCATGAGACGCTAGATATCGGAGTGCACGCGCCCATGATGCGCGCGCTGCAACACGTGAACTTCACGTTTGCCAAGAAAATCAGTCACACCGCCGATAGCCAGGATCAACGTCACCGGATGATTCCTGGCTCGCGGCCAATCTTGACACTGGCCGACACGCGCGCGCCCGATTTCATTACGCCCATGCTGATCCGCGGCAATTCCCGGGCCCGCGAGATTTACGAAACGGCGATGACGGAAGCATGGGATGCCAAAAACGAACTGCTCGACCACGGGGTGCCCGCCGAAATTGCGCTCTATCTTTTGCCGAATGCCAAATCGATTCGTCTGGTCGAGTCCGGCTCGCTGCTCCACTTGCTCCACAAATGGACGATGCGCACGTGCTTCAACGCGCAAGAAGAAATTTATCAGGCTTCGATGGAGGAAGTAGAGCAGGTGCGAGGCGTATTCCCTGAACTCGCGCGCTACATCGGACCACCCTGCTATCTCCGGGCCGGCATCACCACGCCGATTTGTACCGAGGGCTCGCACTTCTGCGGCGTCAAAGTCTGGCAGGATTTTCCCGATATCCAGCGCCGTATATGACGCGCCACGGCAGCCTGGCTTACTACTTGGCTTCCTGGGTTTGCGGCTGCTTTTTTATGAGCGTCACCATCTGGCTCAGCAGCTTGTGGGTACCGACGGCGCGTTCTGTTTCTGATCTCCTCTTCGTCTATTTCCTCTACTTAATGAACGGGGCATTACCCATGCTTCTCTTCGGGTTCGCGTTGCGCCGCGCGGCAAATGCAATGCGCTGGGACCGCACATGGCAGTGGATCATCGGCGGTGCAATTCTCGCGCCGACGTTGACGGCGCTCCTTGGGATGATGTCCTCATGGCAGATTTTTCAAGGAAACGGTTGGCGCGATTGGATCTCCAGCTATTTACTTAGCACCTCAGCAATCTACGCGCCTCCAAAATGGATGTCTATAATCACTGCGCCAGCCGGGGCGGCAACGGCATGGGTGCTGTTTCGCGTGCAGCGCGCGTTCAGCATAGTTGTCGAGCATTCGGATGCAACTTAATTCTTTTCGTAATGGTCGCGACCGGACCTTTGTCTTGCATCCAAGTGAAATAGACGGTGGAGGGTTTCATGCCGATGAGTTGCAGACGAAGCGTCGCGGTTCTCGCCGCCCTGTTTCTTTCGGCACAGGCGGCTGGGGCTTATCATTACCCACTGCAGTCCGAAGCCGTTCGCGACGCGTACTTTCTCGGCGAACGCAACAACTTCCAAACTACGGACTGCCTGCTCCAGTATGTCAAACACTTTTCCGAGCCTTCAAGTGGGCGGTACTTCATAGCAGAGATTCAGATCGCCACGCCATATCAGCAGATTGTTCTTCGGGGACAGCGAGATACGCCGGGCGATTCAGAAGTACAAACAGAAACGGACCTAAGGAACCAACCGCTGAATTTTATCGTGCGAGTGCGCATCGGGTTGAACTTCGACGATCGCGATATCCCGAAGCAACCGAGTGTCTGGCCGGCATTGAGCCCTGACTTAGCCATTCACGTTACCCAGCGACACGCTTTAACGTCCATTAGCGAGACTCACGAAGGGGTATACAATCACCACGCTTTAGTTGGCTGGCTATTTGAACTGCAATTTAACGCCGCAAAGATACGTTCCGCACCGTTGCGCATCTCTGTTAAGACGCCAGATGGTCAGATTCAAGAAGCGGAATTTGACATGGCGAAAATTCAGTAGGGGCGATGTCGCTTGTTATGGCTATGAGCGCCAGTGGAGCGTGACGGGGCCTTCCATGGGATGCGAGGCGGGCGCGCCGGTGCGTTTTGATTCGAGATGCGCGGCCTTGAGCTGGAAATACCATTTGGCGGGACGGTCCGCGTCGTCAATCAGCATCAAATGAGGATTTGACTGCAAGCCGACCGCCTGTTTCGTCATCGTATCGGTATCCTGCGCGATGAATCGCGGACCAAGAACTTGGACGATGAATCCCACGATGGGAACGTAACGCAAAACGTTCCAAGCGGCGCAAAAATCCAGACGGCAAAGATCGCGGCGAACGGGCGTCACTACGGCGCGGCTTGAAAACCACAAATTCCCCGCGCGCACCTGCTCGAAACGGTAGCTGGGCAGCGTGAAGTCGATCGTGGTGGTGACAGGCGCGCCGGTAATCATCTTCAGCACTTTGTACGGCAGGCTATTGGAGGATGGCGTGTGCGGGCTCATGCGGAAACCGTCGGGAATGGGCTCAAATTGTTTGTGTTTTTCGTGGATGCTGCGGCGTTTGCGCCACCACCAGGATTGATGCACGAATGGGCCGTGCGCGGGGTCCATCAGGCCGATCACTCCATGGTCCACGTGAACGGGCATTTCAGCGGAGAGATGCGCGGTGCTATAGCGCTCGCTGAATTTCGGCAGCTCGGGCTCGGGAACAGGCGCGATTTCGAGGCGTGGCGAATTCGGCGCGGTCATGTAAGCCCAAATATAGCCGTCGCGCTCTTCGCAGGGAAAACTGCCGGCGTAAATGCGGTCGACACGGAGCTTCGAGTCCGTGGTGATGGAGGGAATTTCGCGGCATTGGCCGGTGCGCGCGTCGAAGCGCCAGCCGTGGTAGTTGCACTCGACCGCTTCGCCGTCGGACTGGCCGCAGGAAAGCGGCATTCCGCGATGCGGGCAGACGTCGCGAAGCGCAAATGGTTTGCCGCGGACGTCGCGACCGATAACCAGCGGCACGTCGAGCAGCATGGCGCGACGGAGAACGCGTCCACGGACTTGATGCGAACGCAGCGCGGGATACCAGAAATCCCACAGCATTCCGCCGTCGGCGTTCGTCAATGCGGGGCTTGAAATTTCGGCCATAGTTGGGACGCGCGTCAGGAACTGCGCAGCCGCTGTATCGTAGTATAGCCGTTCGTTCGCAGCAACGTCGCACGGACGCGAGCAGTGTCTCAGTTTGCAAGAAGGGCAATTTTCGGTAGTTTGCCGTTTTGAATTATTTTGCGGGATTTAATTGCCGTCGCAGTGTTTCCACGATCAGACCGACCAACGCATACGTAACGGCATTCGCAAGAAGAATCCAATAAAACGAGACAGCGAAATGATGGACAAGAATCACAATTGGTTGAGTTAAAAGGACGAGATTGTACACAATTGGTGTCATCGGATTGCCCTTGTTTGCGCGTGCGAAATAAAGTGCCCAAAAGCCCGCAACGAGAAAGCCCGCACTCGCGCACATAGCAATTCGATATTTCATGCTACCGCTCCTATTGTTCAATGGCCTAATTGTCTCACCAAGGCTTCCAGACTCCAAACGCGATCTGCCGGAACCATGTTCCATTGCCGGAGTAACCCGAAGCGTCTTATGGAGTCTGGCCAAACTGAGACACTACCCGGACGTGGATTTGACAGTCGTGTTTGCGGCGGCTATTCTGTATCCATCATGAAGTTTGCTTCCTTCTATTAGGGCTACCTCCTGAGCCCCACGCTGAGGCGTGGCACTTTTCCGCCTGAACCGATTCACTTTTTTACTTTCATTCACGCTGCGGTTTTTATTGGAGCTTTTCCATGACGACACTAAGCATGTTTCAAAAACTCGAGCAAATCGAGACTCGCTACGACGAGCTGAATGCAGAGTTGTCTTCGCAGGAAGTGCACGAGGATTCGGGGCGGTACCAGAAAGTGGCGAAGATGCACGCGGAGCTTTCTCCGATTGCGGAGAAATATCGCGAGTGGAAGGAAATTGAAAAAGGGATTGCGGGCGCGAAACAGATGATCGAGGAAGCGGACGACGCAGAGATGAAGCAACTGGCACATGACGAGCAGCACACGCTTGAAGCGCGCCGCGAGACGGTGGAGTGCGACTTGAAAATGTTGCTGCTGCCGAGGGATCCCAATGACGAGAAAAACGTCATCGTCGAAATTCGCGCGGGCACGGGCGGCGATGAGGCTTCGCTTTTCGCGGGCGAACTTTTTCGCATGTATTCGCGTTACGCGGAATCGCAGGGCTGGCGCGTGGAGGTACTGGAGAGTTCCGCGTCGTCCATCGGCGGCGTAAAGGAAATCATCGCGGCGATTCAGGGGCAGAAAGTTTATTCGAAGCTGAAGTACGAGAGCGGCGTGCATCGCGTGCAACGCGTTCCGGCGACGGAGCAACAGGGGCGTATTCACACGTCGGCTGCAACGGTCGCGGTGCTGCCTGAAGCGGATGACATCGATATTAAAATCGAGCCGAAGGATTTGCGCATCGACACTTTTTGCTCTTCAGGCCCGGGCGGGCAATCGGTGAACACGACTTACTCCGCGGTGCGCATCACGCACATCCCGACGGGCCTTGTGGTTTCGCAGCAGGACGAGAAATCGCAAATCAAAAATCGCGCCAAGGCGATGCGCGTGCTGCGCACGCGTCTTTATGAAATGGAGCAGGAAAAGCAGCATCAGCTAATCGCCGCCGAGCGCCGCGGGCAAATCAAGACGGGCGACCGTTCGGAAAAAATTCGCACGTACAATTTTCCGCAGAACCGCGTGAGCGACCATCGCATCGGGTTGACGCTTCATCAATTGACGGAAGTAATGGACGGCAAGCTGGGCCCGCTGGTGGATGCGCTGATTACGCATTACGAAGCCGAGCGGCTGAATCAAGAACTGGTGGCGAGCTGATATGACAGCGAGATGACGATGGCCAGGGCAAAAGAGAAGCGCGCGACGATTTCCGCAGAAGTGTCAAGCGCGGCGCGCGATGAAAATGCAGCAACGACGAATGTCCGCGCTGCGCTGCGAAACGCGATGGCTCGACTGCGTGACGCAGAGGTTCCGTCGCACGGGCTTGGGGCGGAATTGTTGCTGATGCATGCGCTCGGACGCGACCGAGCATGGCTTTACGCGCATCCCGAAGCGTCGCTCGATGCGGAAGAGGCGGACAAGTATTTCAAATTAGTGGCGCACCGCGCGGCGGGCGCGCCGACGCAATATCTCACCGGCAAACAGGAATTCTGGGGACTCGAATTTGAAGTGACGCCCGCGGTGCTGATTCCGCGGCCGGAGACCGAGCACGTCATCGAAATCGCTCTGGAACGTCTGGGCAAAGGATGCACGAATGAACCGCTACGAATTGCGGACGTTGGCACGGGCTCTGGCTGTATTGCTGTGGCGCTGGCTCAGGAATTTCCGCATGCCGAAATTTTCGCGACGGACATTTCTTCGGCCGCACTGACCGTCGCGGCGCGAAATGCGGCACGACACTGCGTCACAAAACGCATTCGTTTTGTCGAATGCAGTTTGCTTGAGGCGCTTACGAGTGAAACAGGGGCGTTCGATTTGATTGTCAGCAATCCGCCGTATGTCGCGCGCAATGAAGAAACGCAATTGCGACGCGAAGTGCGCGAGCATGAACCGCACGAGGCGCTTTTTTGCGGCGCGAGCGGTACGGAGATCTACGCGCCCCTAATGGCGCAGGCTGTGGGTTTACTGCGAAGTGCAGGATTGCTGGTGCTCGAGATCGGCTACGGGGCGCTGAAGGGTGTGCACCCTCTCTTCGAGGCATCTCCCGCGTGGCGTGAAATTCGCGTCACCAACGATCTGGCGGGCATTCCGCGCGTCATTTCGGCAGTGCGTTTGTAGCGGCTGCTTGCGCGTGCCATGCCGCTGGACGCAGCACGAAAAGTGAATTAGATTTCCTGCAGCCCTCCTCCGCCTATGCCGAAGCTCGCGCAATATCGTGCCAAGCAAAACGCCGCGCCGGTGGCAAGTCCAGCAGCCGCGCCGGCGGCGGGGCCTGCGAATATTTCCATACTGCATGTCGATATGGACGCGTTCTTCGTGTCGGTGGAGTTACTCGACCGCCCGGAGTTGCGCGGGCTGCCCGTAGTAGTCGGCGGCCAGGCGAATCAGCGCGGTGTGGTTACGTCGGCGAGTTACGAAGCGCGACGCTTCGGCGTGCACTCCGCCATGCCGCTGCGGACCGCGGGGAAGCTCTGTCCACACGCGGTGTTTCTCGATAATCGGCACGAGCTGTATTCGCAATGGAGCGACCGCGTCGCGGGAATTCTGGCGAAATATTCGCCCGTGGTGGAAATGGCCTCGATTGACGAAGCGTATCTGGACCTGACGGGCGCAGAACGGCTACTCGGGCCGTCGCTCGCCGCCGCGGATCGTCTGCTGCGCGACATTACAAAACAGACCGGGCTGCCGTGCTCCGGCGGCCTTGCCTGCACACGGCTCGTTGCGAAAGTGGCGAGCGACCAGGCCAAGCCGCGCGGGCTCGTCTGGGTTCCCGAAGGAAGCGAGGAAGCTTATCTGGGGCCGCTCAGCGTGCGAAAAATTCCCGGAATCGGGAAAGTTACGGAAGGCGCGCTGGCGAACATGGGTATTCAAACTGTGGCGCAACTTGCCGCTGTGACGCAGGAGCGATTGGAAGAAACATTTGGCCGCTGGGGAACCGCGCTCTACCGTAAGGCTCGTGGACAGGACACATACGAGTTCTTCGTGGATGCAGAGCCGAAATCCGTTTCGCACAATTGCACGTTTGGCAGCGACACGGCGGACCGCGAAATCCTGGAATCCACGTTGAGCCTGCTGACGCAGAAAGCCGGAAAACGTTTGCGCGACGCGGGGCTTTTTTGCCGCACGGTCACGGTGACGCTGCGCTTCACGAATTTTCAGACCATCACGCGCAGCCATACGTTCGCGAATCCCGCCGATTTGGACGCTGCGATTCTCGCCGCGGTTCGCGAATTATTCCATGGCGCATGGAGCGGCTCCGCGAAGTTACGTTTGGTGGGCGTGGCGCTGTCGTCATTTCTGGCCGCTTCTTCGGCGACCGGGCAGCTCGAATTGCTGGATGACGGGCGCCGCGAGAAACTCGAACGCCTGGCGCAGGCCGCTGACAGGCTTCGCGACCGCTTCGGCTTCTCGAAAATTCAGCTGGGCGGCTCGCTGCGCCCGCGCGGCGATTCGTAACCGCGCTCTCGCAATCAGTCGCGACTCTCAACGCACTACCGTATAATCCCGTTTCATGGCCTCACCTGGAACAACAAATTCCGCACCGGCGGGCGGCCGCCCGCACCGGCGAAGGCCTCTGCGCGATTACTGGCAACGTGTGACCGAAGGCCTCGCGATTCAGCAGCTCTGGGGCCAGATGAAGGCGGATGCGCGCGCCACCTATTCCTTTTATTCGCACGATGTGGATTGGGACGCGATTGGTAAGGGGCGGCACTGGAAGCGGCCGTTTCGAATCGCGTGGGCGCTCTTCCAGGCGATGCTGATGAAGCTGACGCCCGTACGCCGCGTGCTGCTGCTGATCGCGTGCGTGTCGTTTTTTTTTAACTTCAAATTCAGTTCGGGCCACGGGCAATACGCTCTTGATTTCGGCGGATTCGGCACACTAATTTTATTTCTTCTGCTGGCTTTGGAGTTGGCTGATCGCGTGACGATGAAGCGCGACCTGCAAATCGCGCGTGAGATCCAAAATTGGCTCGTCCCAGATCATCCGCCCGCCGTTCCTGGCGTCGACATCGCGTTCGCCACACGCCCTCAAAACACGGTGGCGGGAGATTACTACGACGCATTTCTGCGCGTGGGGCCTGAAGGCCATGTGGGGCAATCGTTATTGATGGTGGTGGCCGACGTGGCGGGCAAGAGTGTTCCCGCGGCGCTGTTGATGGCGACTTTTCAGGCGAGCCTTCATTCGCTTGCGACGCGTCCCGGCAGTCTCGACGAACTGGCGCGCGACCTGAATCATTACGCCTGCGGCCACAGCCTGATGGGCATGCGTTTCACAACGGCATTTTTTGCCGAGTACGACCCGTCGGCGCACAACATTCGCTACGTTAACGCGGGGCACAATGCACCGTTCTTGCGCCGCGCTTCGGGAGTGATGGAACGCTTTTCCGAGGGCGGTGTGCCTTTCGGAATTGATAGCTCGACGGAATATCGCTCGGTGACGGTAGCGATCGAGAGCGGCGATCTTTTAGTGATTTTCACGGACGGGCTGGCTGAAGCCGTGAATGGCGGCGGCGAAGAATACGGCGAGGCAAGGATACAGGCGCGCGTTCAAACTTTCACGCACGAATCTGCCGCGACGGTTCTGGGCTTCCTGATGGCGGACGTGGATGCTTTCGTCGGTCCGGCGCGTCAGCACGACGACATTACCTGCATGGCAGTCCGATTCCTCTAGGCTTCCGTATAACAGTTCGGAGACGCATTGCAGAATGAGCGAATGTACGGGATTCGCATTCCCCGCACTCTTACAGACAGTGTAGTTTGCCCTGACTACTGTTGAGGCACATAATTCAGGCATGAACGCGCGCCAACTGGCCGAGCAAGTCTGCGAGAAACTGCGCGGGGCTGGCTATCAAGCCCTGTTTACAGGAGGCTGCGTGCGCGACTTGCTCTTGCACCGTGAGCCGGTGGATTACGACGTGGCCACGGACGCGTGTCCGGAAGAAGTGCAAAGGCTCTTTCCGGGGAGCATAGCGGTCGGCGCCCAATTCGGCGTAATCGTTGTGACCGGAGATGACCTTCAAGTCGAAGTGGCCACGTTCCGGTCTGACCTGGGGTACGCCGACGGCCGCCATCCTGTTGCCGTGAAATTTTCGGCGACGCCCGAGGAAGATGCGCGCAGGCGTGACTTCACGATTAACGGCTTGATGATGGATCCGCGCGACGGCCGCGTTCTGGATTTTGTCAGCGGCCAAGCGGACTTGGCAGCGGGCATCGTTCGGGCGATTGGCGATCCCGAACTGCGATTCGACGAGGACAAACTGCGCATGGTGCGCGCGGTGCGCTTCGCAGCGCGTTTTGGTTATGTGATTGACGCTACTACACACGCGGCCATCGTCAAACGCGCACCGGAAATCGTGCAAGTCTCGCAGGAGCGCTTGCGCGACGAACTGACGAAAATGCTGACGGAGGGCGCCGCGCGACGCGCCTTTGAGCTGCTCGATGAAACAGGGCTGCTGGGCGAACTGCTTCCGGAGATTTCACGGATGAAGGGAGTGGCGCAGCCGCCGCAATTCCATCCCGAGGGGGATGTTTGGGTACACACATTGTTAATGCTGGGGCAGCTTCCGGCGGCCTGCTCGCCGACGCTTGCCTGGGGAGTGCTGCTGCACGACGTGGGGAAGCCAGCGACGTTCAAGCCGCCAGCGGGTCCGAACGATCGGATACGTTTCGATGAGCACGTGGAAGTGGGTACGCGGATAGCCGAAGAAATCTGCCAGCGATTGAGATTTTCGAATGACGACACTGAGCAAATCGCATTGCTCGTGGCGAATCATCTGCGGTTCAAGGACGTGGCGCAGATGCGAGCGTCGACGCTGAAACGCTTTGTGCGCCTGCCACGATTCGAGGAACATCTTGAGCTGCACCGTCTGGATTGCCTTTCAAGCCACCGGGATATGACTTGTTACGATTTCACGCAGCGTTTTCTGGCCGAGACACCTCCGGACGCGGTGCGCCCGTCGCGACTGCTGACTGGCGATGATCTGAAAGCAATGGGATATGCGCCCGGTCCGGCGTTCAAGGAAATCCTGCGGACTGTGGAAGACGCCCAGCTTGAAGGTAAAGTTCGAACACACGAACAGGCAGTTGAAATGGTAAGAGATGCCTTCCCCGCCAACGAAACGAGGATTTCAAAGAGGGGAAATGCGCAGCGGACGTGAGGATGCGTGAATCCGTTATTTATTTAATATTATGAATACAATAGAGTTATATTTAAAATTGAATACATGAGTCTCCTATGCTAAGCATATCTAACATTGGGGCTTTAGGAACTTGTAACCCTTTCTGCTGTTGCTGCATCGAATTAGTTTAGGCAAGGCCCTGTGAGAGTTCGTTCCCACGAGGCAAGAGGGGAGTTAAGATATGGCCAAACAACAAACTTCCGTACCTCGTGAACTGCCGATATTGCCACTTAGGGACACGGTTCTTTTTCCCGGCGCAGTGATGCCGTTGACCGTCGGGCGCGAAAGCTCCCTGGCGCTACTCGACTCGCTGGAAGGGGAAGAGAAAATCCTGGGTGTGGTTGCGCAACTGGATCCTCGGATCGAAGACCCGGTCGGCACTGATCTTCACCAGATCGGCGCGCTCGGCAAAGTTCACAAAATGGTGCGCACTCCGAATGGAAACGTAGTTGTGTTTCTCGAAGGATTGACGCGAATTCGCGTGCTTGAAGTGCTCGGCTTGAAGCCGTTCCTGCGCGCGCGTGTGGAAGAGATGCCAGATGTGGATGACGCGCCTGAGGCTGAATTGACGGCGCTTTTTCGAAATACGCAAGAGCTGTTCCGGGAGGTAGTGGCACGGTCGTCGCAGCTTTCTGACGACCTGCAAGGCGTGGCATTGAATATGGAGTCTCCCTCGCAACTTGCAGACTTTGTGGCGGGAACGCTGCCGTCGCTGAGCACCATGGTTCGCCAGGAGCTTTTGGAAACGTCGAGTGTTCGCAAGCGCCTGGAATCGCTGATCCGCGAACTGACCAAAGAGAAGGAAGTGCTGGAACTTCGCGCGAAAATTCACGATCAAGTGCAGGAGCAGGTGAACCAATCGCAACGGGAATTTCTGTTGCGCGAACAGCTCAAGGCCATTCAGAAGGAGCTGGGCGACACGGATGACACGCAGAGCGAAGTTGCCGAGCTGCGCGATAAGGTGGAATCGAGCGGTATGTCCGCGGAAGCGAAAAAAGAGTGTGAACGTGAGTTAAAACGCCTGACCCGCATGACGCCCGCTTCCGCAGAGTATATGGTGTCGCGCACGTATCTGGAATGGATGACGTCGTTGCCGTGGACGAAAACCTCCGGTGTCGAAGACATCGACATCCCCAAGGCGCAAGGGATTCTGGACGAGGATCACTACGACCTCGAGAAAGTGAAGCAGCGCGTTCTGGATTATCTGGCGGTGAAGAAGCTTCAGCCGGGCATGAAAGGCCCGATTCTCTGCTTCCTCGGGCCTCCCGGGGTGGGCAAAACGTCGCTCGGAAAATCGATTGCGCGCGCGTTGGGCCGAAAATTCGTGCGTATTTCGCTGGGCGGCATGCACGACGAAGCAGAAATCCGCGGCCATCGGCGCACCTACATCGGCGCGCTGCCGGGTCAAATTATTCAGGGCATTCGACGCGCCGAGACGCTCGATCCTGTGTTCATGCTCGACGAAGTCGACAAACTCGGCCGCGATTTCCGTGGCGACCCGTCGGCCGCGTTGATGGAAGTGCTCGACCCGGAGCAAAACGCTTCGTTTCGTGACCACTACCTCGACGTGCCGTTCGACTTGTCGAAAGTGCTGTTCGTGGCCACGGCGAACTGGATGGACCCGATTCCAGAGCCGCTGCGCGACCGCATGGAGATTCTCGAGCTTGCGGGTTACACGGAAGAAGAGAAGATCCATATCGCCAAGCGGTTTTTGATTCCGCGCCAATGCTCCGAAAATGGCCTGAAGGCCGGCGAGCAAATCGAATTCGCCGACGAAGGGCTGCGCGAGATCATTCACGGCTATACGCGGGAAGCCGGCGTGCGAAGTCTGGAGCGCGAAATTGCGACTCTGATTCGCAAGCAGGCGCGCCGAATTGCCGAAGGGAAGCTGGAAAAACTGGTGGTGAGTCCCGAAGTGGTTCGCGAAACCCTGGGCGTGCCCAAGGTGCACATCGAAAAGGAAGTGGAGGAACGCGTCTCACGACCCGGCGTTTCGGTTGGACTTGTGTGGACGCCGGCGGGCGGCGACATCGTGTTTATCGAAGCGACGAGCATGCGCGGCGGCAAGCAGTTCACCATGACCGGGCACTTGGGCGAAGTGATGCAGGAGTCGATGCGTGCCGCTCTATCATGGGTGCGTGCAAACGCCGAGCGTTACGGTATCGATCCGGATTTCTTCCGCAAGCAGGACGTACACATCCACGTTCCGTCGGGCGCGATACCAAAGGACGGCCCTTCGGCGGGTGTTGCGATGGTGACGGCTCTCGTCAGCCTGTTGAGCGGGCATGCGATTCGTCCACGCGTGGCAATGACGGGAGAAATTTCCCTGAGCGGCGTGGTGCTACCGGTCGGAGGCATCAAGGAAAAAGTCCTCGGCGCGAAGCGTGCGGGGATTCGCGAAGTGATTCTGCCGGCGGAGAACGAGCCGAATGTGAAGGAAGACCTGCCGACCGATTTGCTCGATGGGCTGCAAATCCACTTCGTGCATTCGGTGGACCAGGCGCTCGAACTGGCGCTTGGCAAAATCGAGCCGTGGCCGCGCGCCGTCGGAGGCGCAGAACATCGCGAGGAACGTCCTCCGGTCACGCCAGTACATTAAGATTGCCAACGTGAGAAGCCCTGAGCGAAAGGCCCGGTCAACCAGCCGGGCCTTTTCATTTTTGCGGCGCTGGCCGCAGGATTTCGACGCACACATGTTCGTGTAGACGTATCATTTTCCTTCATGTTCTCGTTAACCCCAAGACAGGTTGCGGTGCGCGCGCAGGAAACTGCATCGCAGCTTGTTACGGCGCTGGATCGCGGCGCGCTGGTACCGAAATTCCTGCGATGGTATGTGAACGACAAAAAGCGGCCGGGGCGCACGTCTGACCCGCAGCGCTATCGCGACCTCGTCGAAACGATTCGCCGCGAAGCGTTGCTTGTCCTTGCGCTGCAAATTGAATTTCAGGCGCCCCAGGGCCTCGGCATTCGCCCAAAACAGCGGGTGAATCCTGCCCAATCCAGGCTCGTCAGATTATTTCGCGAGGAATTTTATGACGCCCTCGGCCGCAGCGTGGGATGGAGCAAAGAGGACTTCGATGACTTTTGCCGCGACATCGGACTTTTCCGAAGGCTCTATGGAGAAGTGCCGCGCGCACAGAAACGCAGCCGCGTTCTTGCCACGCCGAAAGGACCATTTGTGGATCGTTGCGGCCTGTTGCTGGATGCTCCCATGCTCGATCAAGCGCGCCATGCCGCCGCGAAATTCGAAGCTGAACTCATTGCCACGGCGTCGGTAGTTTTGATGAGAGTGTTCTCTCGCCGCAAGCGCCGCTAATGGCGCACTCGCTTGGCACCGAAAAGGTCAAACGCATAAAATTGGTCAATATTGGGCGGCACTTTACCTGTCCTAGCGAACAAATAACCTTTAGGCACCGCAGCGAGTCTCTGCCGTTGGCCGCGCGTCTTATTCCGTTATCCTTGTAGAAGATGCTGACTCTCTTCTACCTTCTCGTTTTGCAACAGATTGCCCAAGGGCTTGTGTCGTTATGGGACGGCTGGAAATGGCTCACTATGGTGCGCCGCCGGCTGATTACGCATCAGGGATTCTACGCGCCGCGAGCCGCCGTGATCTGTCCTTGCAAAGGTGCGGAAGCTGGCCTCGAAGGAAATCTTGGCGCGCTCTTGAACTTCGATTATCCCGAATATGAGGTTTATTTCGTTTTGGCCAGCGCGCTGGATCCCGCGCGCGCGATCATTGATCGCGCCATGGCGGCAAGTAAGCGGCCAACCCATCTGGTGGTGGCGGGCTCGCCGCAGAATCGCGGCGAGAAAGTGAATAATCTGGGTGCGGCGGTTCAGGAAGTGGCGGAAAAATGTGACGTTTTTGTTTTTGTCGATTCGGATGCGCGTCCCGGCCGAGGATGGCTCTCGCACATAGTTGCGCCACTTGCCAATACAAAGCTCGGCGCGGCAACGACGTACCGCTGGTATTTTCCCAACCGTGGCGGATTTGAAAGCGCCATGCTCTCCGCCTGGAACGCGGCCATCGCTACCCAATTTGGCGACCATAATCGTAATTTCTGCTGGGGCGGCGGCACGGCAATACGTCGCGAGGTTTTCAAAAGCGCCGATGTTCTGGAAGCTTGGCAGGGGGCGGTGAGCGACGATTGGACGCTCACGGCGGCGCTGGAGCGCGCCGGTTTGCCAGTGGTGTTTGTGCCGGAATGTCTGGCACCGACAGTCGGAGACGTCAACCTGGAACAGTTGGTCGAGTTTACTAATCGCCAAATGATTCTGACGCGCGTCTATTCACCGCGCCGCTGGATCTTGGCGGCGCTGGCGCATCTTTCCTATTGCGTAGCGATCTTGTACTCGATTTACGCGATTTTCGATCGTATGTTAGCTGGATATTCCTGGACAGGAATGTCCCTGCTTGCGATTCTCATCGTCCTACTGGCCGCTGGAAAGGGTGCTCTTCGCGCGGTCGCCGTACAGGAAGTGCTGCGCGAATGGCGAGCGAAATGCGATCAGTGGAGCTGGGCGTGGATTGCGCTTGCGCCTCTCGTACCGTTCTTATTCCTGTGGAATTTCATCGTGTCGGCGTTTGAGCGACAGATTCGCTGGCGCGGGATCCGATACGAACTTGTCTCCCAGACACAGACGCGCATCCTCTCTCGCTGAAACTCGCCGACAGCGCTTCGCAGAAAGATGCACGCAAGTTTGTGGGGAGACTTTCTAGTCACCGGACTAAGCTGCCAAGAAATGGAAAATGTTCGGCAGCGGCCATAAAAAACAACATGGGGAATGACAACCAGAAGGCCGTCCGTGAGGCGATATTCGAAAATCGCATCATGCGTTCGGCTTGAACAGGAATCGGCAGACTTTTTTCGGCATTTGCACGCGTCCACTGAATCATTCGTTTCTGCACGCGCCACACAATCCCCCAGGCGTTGAGCAGCATCACGAATCCCAGCCCTCCGCCGATGCTGATGGCGAGATGCGCATTCGAAGACTCTGGTCCTGCATTTAGATCGAGAATCACCCATGAGGCGGCGATCACGACGATCGCAATCAAGGTCGCTCGCACCCAACCGCTTCCGAGCGGTCCGCCAAAAGGCATCTGCAACGCGTAAAGAATGGCGTACGCGACGAGCCAGACGAGAAACCATTCGCCGAGCCACTTCCCTGTCCACCCCGGATGGCCCGCATTTTCGGCGTCCGCCTGCAACAGGATCATGTAATAACGCAGGCCTACGAGCACGGTCACAAGCGCGGACCATCGAAACCATTGCATGGCGCGCGACATCAGGGCGGGATAAATTCTCTTGCGCGTGGCATCGTCGAGCGACTTCATTACCGGCGTGCCCACTAAATTGAAAAAATACAAAAGCCCAATCCAGATGATTCCCGCAACGAAATGAATCCAACGCAGAACGATTTCTTCATTGGTGACCGCGCTTTGCGGAAAGCTGAAGCGCGGTTCGAGATTTACGAAATGCGTGAGGGAATGCAACCCGAGAGAGCCAGCTATCATTATCAATCCTCCCATGAAGTAAATCGACGGACTCTTGAATCTGTGTCCGCAGCTACGCTAAGGAATGCAGAGCGCGATGTCAACCCGTGGAAACGGCACCACTGTTTGCGCGCTGCAAACGCCCGAGCGCCCAAGTTGCATGCTCCGCAATGTTCGCGTCTTCGCCAGCCGCTAATTTCTCGAGGCGCCGAATGACCGAGCTGTACGCCGGATTTCCCGGAGTGATACTCGAATTCCCGAGCGCCACGCAGACATTGCGAATCAGGCCGCGCCACTTGGTGCGTTTGACGGGACTGCCACGAAAAACTCCGCGGAACTCTTCTTCGTTGAGCGACACGAGCCAATCGAGCGCCGGGGCAAAGAGCGAGATGTTCGTCTCTTGACGGAGCGCAGAATTTTGCTTCGTGCTTGCAACGGAGGCATTCATGGCGATTTTTCGCGGTAAGAATTCGGCGATTCGCGTAGCGGGCGCTTTGCGGTTCCACGGGCAAACATCCTGGCAAATGTCGCAACCGAAAACCATGTTGCCCATCGCCGGCCGGAATTCGAGCGGTATCGTGCCGCGCAGCTCGATGGTTAAGTACGCGATGCACCGCCGCGCATCGAGCACGTAGGGCGCGACGATCGCTTCCGTGGGGCATGCGTCAATGCAGTGGCGGCAACTTCCGCACAGATCCACAGGCGGCGCTTCGGCGTGGTGAAGGCTCGGCGTCAGTTCCAGATCCGTCAAAATCACGCCGAGAAATAACCAAGAGCCGCGTTGCTGATTGATTAAACAGGTATTTTTCGCCAGCCAGCCAAGCCCCGCATATTTTGCCGCTGCGCGTTCGAGCACTGGCCCGGTGTCGACGTACGAACGCGCCTGAAACGCGCCGCCGAACTCCGCGCGCATCCACGTAAGCAATTTGTCGAGTTTGGTTTTCATCACATCGTGATAATCGTCGCCCCAAGCGTAACGGGAAATCCACCCGCGAGCCTTGTGGGCGTCAGTCTTGTCGGCCGTGACCGCTGCAGGATTCGCCGCAGTTGAATAAGGCAAAGGCGCGTTGTAATTCAACGCGCATACAATCACCGAGCGCGTTCCCGGCAGCACACTCTCCGCGCTGGCGCGACGCGCATCATGCAAGTAGCGCATTTCGCCTGCGTAGCCGCGTCCGAGCCATTCCGGCAAACGTCGCAGCTCTTCAAATTCTTCCGCGGGCGCAACGCCGCACAGGTCAAATCCGATGGAGCGCGCCTGTTCTACCAATCGCTGTGCCTGCAACGGGCCGGCCACTTTCATGCAATGCGCTCCTGCATGTGCCTATCATGCCTGAAATTTCGCCGGCTGGAGCAACCGTTGCTCGCGGCGCATTTCTCGCAAGCGTGCTGGTGTGGCCGCACGAGCGTTGATACAATCCCGAGTTATGGCAAACTGGCGGCAGATTCAGGGACGCATTCGACGGGCGCGCACAAGCGCTGACCCGCTTGCAAAGCTGACGGAATTGTTTCAGAAGACGCGCGATGCGATGGTGGCATTCGAAGCAGCGGCGCTCGAAGAGAAGGCCGGACGAAATGACGAGGCGATCCGCTGGTACACAATCGCCGCGGAACGCTTTCGCCGCGCCGATTGGCGGTTGAAGGCGGCCGAAGCGCTGAGACGTCTTGGCGCACCGGTTCCAGAAGCCGCCGGTGCTTTACCAGCTTCGTCCGATTCAGCTTCAGTTCCAGAAGAAAGCGAGGCCTCCGGAAATATTGGGACACCCGCTGAACCTGGATCGCTTTCTGATGCCGAGGATTCCGCTCAACCGGCCGACTCCGCCGCTTCGGAAATGGCACCGGGGGGTTCCGCGACTAGCACGCAAGAAGCTTCACCGTCCACACGACAGGACACAGGGCCGGGCGCGCGACCGTCGGAACGGCATGGCCGTCGTCGTGGACGGCGCGGCGGACGAAGGCACAAACGCCGCGGCGCAAACGCAGCCTCGGCCACGACGGATCGATCCGTGGCGGAAATGCGTACGCCGACGCCACGCGCGCCGGGCGCGCCTCGTCTGGCCGAATCCGTTTTTGCGACACCAAGCCGCCCGGCGTCCGAGGCCGAGGCCCAGTCTGAACCGGCAGTCGCAAGATTCGTTCCCGAGCCTACCGGCCCTCTCGTAGAGCGCTCGACGTACATTCGCGCCGGCGATCCCGCGCTTGCGTCACGATTCGCACAACTCGAATCCATGCTGCGACGCTTGATTTCCGCGCCACTGCATCGCGTCGACGAATTGGAAGACGCGCCGGCAGGTCCGGGAGTTTTTCTGCTCTCGGATTCCGATTTGATGACGAACTATTATGTGGAGGCTTGCCAAACGCTGCGCATAGGGACCAGCCAGCTCGCGCGGGCAGGACGCGTCGGCCGCGGCGCGCGTACAGAGGGAAAAGCTTCGCTGCGGGCGCAGATGGCGGAGCATCTCTCGATCAACGATACGCAAGTCACGGCCTATCTCGGTAAGCATTGCGTTGTTCGCTGGCTTCAGCTTGACGACGATGCGCCGCATCTGGCCCACTTCGCGATCGCCCTGCTGCGGCCGGCGCTCAACGCGGAATAACGCAACTTCTCAGAGCTTACAACTTCAAAGACAGATCTAGGCCCTCGTGGCTCCCTTGAGGGCCTTTCACTAAGCTGTTCTTTCGCGAGCCGCGAAAAAGGCTTCGAGGCGCGGCTAAAAACCCACCTTCGCTCCGATCTGAACTTGCCGCTGCGAAATGAGCGAATTGCTCGATGCCGTCACGTGCAGGAAGTCCGTGTTATACGTCAACGTCGGATTCGCGGCCGTGCCGCCCGCCGTAAACATCAACGGAGTCAGGGTCGAACTGAGGCGGGCAATGACCGTGTCATCCTTCACGAAGTCGTCCCCAAAGCTATCAACGCCGCGCGAGACAACCGCACCCGTCTGAATGCCTCCCGGAGAGCTCCACCGGGTCCGGTTATATTCCAGCGAAACGTGATTATTGGAATTCACCTGCCAGTCGATTTTCGGCAGCATGACCAACTCATCGCCCGTGCGCGGCACCGTGCCGGTCACACCCTGCAGGAACGCAAGACCGGCATTCGCCTGAGCCGTGGAGATGCTTCGGCTCGTCAGCGTCGTCGTCTCAGCACTCGTGAACGGAGCGAAGAACGCCGCCGGGTTGCCGGGAACTGCGACCGCCGGGAATTTGCGGAGATGTTGATCGGCGCTGAAAAAGTAAAACAACTTGTTTTTAATGATTGGACCGCCTAGCGTGCCCCCGAACTGGTGCTGCTTGTCTTCCGGCTTGATGTGCACCGTTGTGCTGACTCCATTGACCAGCACGGTTTGGACGGCGAAGGGATTGATGGCGCCGAAATCGCTGTTGCGAAAATACCAGAAGGCTTCGCCGTGGAATTGATTCGAGCCGCTCTTGGTGACGGCGTTGACCACGCCACCCGCCGAGCGGCCGTATTCCGCCGAATAATCCGACACGTTCACCTGGTATTCTTGAATGGCCGCACTGACCGAATAGCTCATTCGCGTCCGGCCTTTTTCCTCGGAAAAGAAGGCCTGGTTGTCGTCCCCGCCATCCACAGGACTGTTGTTCAGCAGCCCAGAAATGCCTCGGAAGCTAACTAAACCGAATCCGCCGTCAGGACTTGCACCAGGAGTAGCCAATTTGAATGTGGACCAACGACGCCGTTCAGTGGCAGGTCGTCAATTGTGGCGGAGTTGATGTTCGTGCTGAAGCTGGGGCTATCGGTCGTTACGACCGGAGCCTCGGCCGTGGCTACCACGGTGGTCGTCTGTCCGGCGATGATAAGGTTCGCGTCCACCGTAGTGCTGAGTCCTACTTCGACGATTACCTTTTCCTGCTTATAAACTCCGAAGCCCGATGCAGTGACCTCAAGCATGTAACTTCCCGGCGGTAGATTATCGATCACGTATCGTCCGTTTGTATCCGTGGTGGTCGAGGCCTTACTGTTCGTGGCTGCGCTCGTTGCGCTCGCCACCGCGCCGGGAATCACCGCGCCGCTGGGGTCTCTCACGCTACCAACCACAGCTCCCGCCGTGGTGGATTGGTCGCGAACGGCAGGCATACGCAAAAAATCAGCAAGGCGAAAACGAAACGGGCAACCTTGTGTGTCATCATGATTCTCCCCACGTCGAAAAGATTGTGCGCTTTTACTACCACTTACAAAAAGGGTTAAGCCGTCCTGTGGATTTCTCCCACCCGCTTCGAAACCTCGCGGCAAGTTTCGATCCTGCGGATTCTTCCGCCACAACGTTACGCATTCTTTCCAATTTGGTTACGCGCCGATGAATCTCGACGCGCCCACCCTCGACCCTCGAAAGCCCTCCCGCGGCCATCCTTTCACTGCTTGATCCCGCCATTTAACCTCTTAAACAACCGTTTGGGTGTTTGCGCTGGACGGGCCCTCCTTAACACTGGAAACTATAGGCGGGCAATACTTTAGGGGGAGCTGCCTGTTCACCTCTTCGTTCGATAAACGGTCGAACAGCGGCTTCATACAATATCAAGTGCGTTAGATTTTCTTAACTCTGAGGAAACGGAGGTTCGAGCCATGCCTATCACGGTTCGCAACCGCATCTGGAAATCATTTGACTGGGCGGTTTGTAAAGCAGCCGCCACCACATTTAACGGCATTCAGTATTTCAACAAGCGCAATCCGAATCCATCCTTCACGCCAAAATGGTCGGACAAGCCATTGCTCAAGTCCTGGGAGAAGAGCAAGCCGACGCTCGGCTGGCCGCGCACAACGGATTCGCTGTGTCCGGGCTGCGTCAAAGACGCCCGCGAAGCCATTATCAGCGGGAAAAAAGACTGGACTGATTTGGTGCACGAGAAAGTCGGCGAGATCAAGGCACAGATTATCGAGCGCGACGGTCAGGTCTGGATGGTGAAGGAATGTCCCATCCACGGAGTCTGCGAAGACCTGATGGCCGTCGATGCGAAATTCCTCGAATGGATCGAGAAGAATTTCCCCGGCCGCGATATTCCCGCGCACAATGACGAAGACCTTCACCGCCACGGCTCCAGTACGGTGCGTTACGGCCGCGGTGCTGTTCTTACCGTCGACCTGACCAACCGCTGCAACATGATGTGCGATCCCTGCTTCATGGACGCGAACCAGGTGGGTTACGTTCACGAGCTTAGCTGGGAAGAGGTCCAGGAAATTCTCGACAACGCTCTGAAGATTAAGCCGCGCCGCCAGATGTCGGTGCAATTCTCCGGCGGCGAGCCGACCATGAGTCCATATTTCCTTGACGCTGTCGCTTACGCGCGCAAGGTTGGTTACAACAGCGTGCAAGCTGCCACGAACGGCATCGAGTTCGCGAAGAGCAAAGAGTTCTCGAAGAAGGCATTCGAGGCCGGACTTCGCTACGCCTATCTGCAATTCGACGGCATCGGCAACGACGCGAACAGCCATCGCCAAGTCGGCAACCTGTTCGACGTGAAGCTGCGCGCCATCGAAAACATGCACGAGGCGGGCATCGAAATCGTCCTGGTGACGACGATCGTCAACAACGTCAATAATGATCAGGTTGGGCCAATCGTCAAGTTCGCGATGGAGAATCCGAAGAAAATCGCCTTCGTTTCGTTCCAGCCTGTTTCATTCACGGGCCGCGACGAAGACATCACGCCCGAGCGCCGCATGCGCCAGCGTTACACGCTTTCGCATCTGGCACAGGACGTCAGCACTCAGGTTGGCCAGCTCGAGCCTACGCGCGACTGGTTCCCGCTCTCGTTCGTCAGCACGTTCGCGGGTTTTTCGGACCTGGTTCACGGCGCCGACGCGCAGTGGGGTTCGCTCTCCTGCGGCTGCCATCCGAACTGCGGCGTGGGCACGGCGATGATGATCAACAAGAACACCAAGGAATGGGCGCCGGTTCCGCGCTTCCTCAACGCCACGCAGCTGGTCAAGGACGTCAATGGCATCACGGACGCGGCGCGCGGCAAGAAATTCTCCAACTTCATGATGGCCCTGGCGCTGCTCAAGAATTACAGCCCGTTCGACGGCCCGCCATCGCTTACGCTCAAACAATTGTTCACGAAATTCGACAAGACGTGGGCGCTGACGAAGGATTCGGAGAAAAAGTACGGCAAAACGAATCCGGAGCGCACCTACGAAGACGCGATGAAGCGCCGCGAGACGGACCCGTGGAATTTCCTCTTCATCGCGGGCATGTGGTTCCAGGATTTGTTCAACTACGATTTCCGTCGCACCGAAATGTGCATCATTCCGTACGCCACGCAGCAGGGCGAAATTTCCTTCTGCGCGTACAACACGGGAATCGGCTGGCGCAAAATCATCGAGAATATGTACAAGAACGCAACCGTCGCGCAGTGGTACAAGACCCACGGCAAGCACGAGATTTACGCTAAGGGCAAGGCGGTCAACCTGGAGCATTACGAGCACTCGCTCAAGGTTGACGCTTCAGATGCAGCACGTGTTCGCCATCTTGAGCACGATATTCCCCTCACGGCAGCCGAGGAAGATCGCGCCCGCCGCCGCAAGGCGATGGAAGAGGCCGCCAAGGTTCGCGCCATCTATGAGGAAATGGTCCTCAAGAAGCCCCAGGAGGAAGTCGTGCAGATCGGCTCCCTCACGGCCATGAAGACCGCCGTCCCCGGCACGGGCAGAACTGCCACGGTGGAAATCAGCAACGCCACCGGTAACGGCTCGAATGGTCATGCCAATGGCAACGGAACCAGCGCAGCCAAGCCGGAAGTCGCTGAACCGGAACACGTCGCTGGCGACTAAACGAAATCAGCCTCAATTCAGGAGCACAAACGGCCCCGAGCAAATTCGGGGCCGTTTTTATTTGCTGCGCTCGATGCCACGTTTGGCGGGATACAATAGCGCGCGGGAACTTATGAGCCTTCGACACACGCTCACCCTAGCCGCAGTCGCTGTGCTGCTCGCGGCCGCAGCAGCAGTCCAGGCCAGAGTGGCTGAACCAACGCTCTATCAGTATTTCCGCGACGGGAATCCCACGAGCATTCATGTCTCGACGCGTCCCGGCTTCGCTCTGATTGGCGGAGGCAAGGATTTGGACGCGGCGTTCCGGTGGCTCTGCGAACGCTCGCGCGGCGGCGACTTCTTGATTCTGCGCGCCAGCGGCACGGATGCCTACAATCCGTACATCCAATCGCTCTGCCGCGAAAATTCCATTGCCACGCTCGTGATTCCCACACGTCAGGCAGCCCGAGATCCCTTCGTCGAGCACGTCATCGACGCCGCAGCGGCAATTTTCATCTCTGGCGGAGACCAGTCGAACTACATCAATTTTTGGCGCGGCACGCCGGTCGAGCGCGGCATCAATCGCGCGATTCGCCGCGGCGCCCCTGTCGGAGGTACAAGCGCCGGCCTCGCAATACTCGGCGAATTCGCCTATTCCGCACAAAACGATTCTGCAAAAGGGCCGAATCTCAATTCGCCGGCGGCGCTCGCGAATCCATTCAATCGCCAAGTTGTCACCGTGCAGAATTTTCTCGGCATTCCCATCCTCGGCGGAATCATCACTGAGACGCATTTCCACGAGCGCGATCGCCTCGGGCGTCTTCTGGTTTTTATGGCGCGAATCCTTCAAGCGGGAAGTGTCAAGCGTATTCGCGGCATCGGCGTCGACCAGCACACGGCTTTCCTGCTTGACCCGGATGGGCTGGGCGTCGCGACTGGTACGGGCGCGGTTTATCTCTTCGAAGCTTCGAAAAAACCAGCAGTCTGCCGGCCGGAAGTGCCACTCACGTTCGCGGACATCTCTGCCCGCAAGCTGACATCCGGCGAGCGCTTCAATGTCAAAACATGGTCCGGCGAAGAGGCGGTATACAAGCTGTCCGTCGATAACGGCACAGTTCGCTCGACGCAGCCTGGCGGCATCTACTAATCATCGTCATGATATGCCTCGGCAGGCGTGAGGCACGGGAAAACTGCCTTCTGACAGATTGACCACTTTCCCCTCGCGGCGTAATATGCACGACAACTTTCCTGGAGGTGCCTCATGGATCTGCATGGGAAATCCGCCCTCGTATCTGGGAGCTCGCGGGGAATTGGTCGCGGCATCGCGTTGAAACTGGCCGGATCCGGCTCCAAAGTTGCGATTCATTATTTCGAAAACGAAGCGGCGGCAAAGACAACTCTCGCAAAAGTACGGGAGCTCGGCTCGGACGGTTTTGTCATCCAAGCCGACATTCGCAAGTTGGAAGACATTCGCAAAATGTTTCAGCAGGTGAAGAAAGAATTCGGCCGGCTGGATATTTTTGTCAGCAACGCGCGCACGGAACCTTCTACCTTCTATCAACCGCCCATGGAAATTACGATGGAATGCTGGGATACGGCTGTGGACTCACAGGCCAAGGCTTTTTTGGTGGCCGTCCGCGAAGCGGCACCCATGATGGGCAGCGGAGGCCGCATCATCGCCATCACCTACGCTCCCGGCGGCCAGTATGGGAGCTGGCAGCCGTGGGTCGCGATGGGTGCGGCAAAGTCCGCGCTCGAAGTGCTTTGCCGCTACTTTGCCGTCGCGCTGGCCCACCGCGGCATCACCGTAAACGCGCTCAGCCCCGGCTGGATCGAAGACAGCGTACTTAATAGCTTGCCCGATGCGGCGCAGGACGCGATCCGGCAATGGCATCAGAGCGGCTGGACTCCAATGCGCCGGCTGGGCACGCCAGCGGACATCGGGAACGCGGCTGCCCTCCTTTGTTCTCCAGAGGCAAGTTGGATTACAGGTCAACTGATCAATGTGGACGGTGGAGCAGGGCTCATGAACGCACTCATGCCACTCGATGTGCAGCAAGCCGTTCCGAAAGCGGCCAATTCCTGAGGTGCAATTGGACCTCATGCGCTCGAGTGACGTTCTTATAATACGCTTCAGTTAATGTTATGTTCTCCACGCCTGGCATTCTTGGCCGCGTCGATCCCCGCCGCGCGTCTTGCATTCCTGCGCCTCCAACTTCAGGTATAATCAGGGGAAGTTCAACGAGGGAATCACACATGCCGATTTACGAATACGTTTGCGATAAATGCAAGTCGCGCTATGAACGCATCGTAACCGCCAAAAACTCCGCGCCCGCATGTCCGAAATGCGGCAGCGCGCGCTCGACGATTCAATTTTCGACCTTTGCCGCGCATCCAGGCAACGGATCGTCTGCGCGCAATTCCTCGGCAAGCGCGCCGTCTACCTCTTCCGGCTGCGAGTGCACGCCCCACTCCTGCGGCTGCCATTAGTCAGATCGTCAATGAAAACGTTGCATGCCAAGAACCGGCGCCAGTGGCGCGCATGGCTCGAGAAGAATCACGGCGAGCGCCGCGAAATCTGGCTCATTTATTACAAGAAGGGCTCCGGCAAGACGCGCATTCCCTATGAAGACGCCGTCGAGGAAGCGCTGTGCTTCGGGTGGATTGACGGCAAGACGCAAAGAATCGACGAGGCACGCTACGCACAGCGATTCACCCCACGAAGGCCGCGCAGCTCGTGGAATCGCGCGAATATAGAGCGCGCGGAGCGGCTGATTGCCAGCGGCAAGATGGCAGCGGCGGGCCTCGCTGCGTTCCGCTCGGAAAAGCGGCGCGATACTCCCGTCATGCCAACCGAAATGCCCAAAGAGCTAGAGTTCAAATTCCGGAAGCAGTCCACGGCTTGGAATAATTTCGCGAAGTTTCCGCCGTACTATCGCCGGATGACGTCCGGTTGGATCGCCAGCGCCAAGAAAGAAGAAACGCGGCTCAGCCGTCTGAACAAGCTGATCGAGTTCTCCGCGCGCAACGAGCGTATCAAATATATGTAGAACGCCGGTCCCCACCTCCGGTGCGATTGCATACTACATGCAACGCGTTCGCCTCTGGCCTGTTCCGCCGAGCCGTGCTAGTCTCCCCGGTTCTGAACCTCACTCAGAATAATTTTCATCGGGAGCGTCCCGTGCCAAATGCGACTTGTACACGTGTTCGCAAAAATCTCGTGGCGTCAAGAAATCTGATCATTATTGCCGCCCTCGTCATTATTTGTACGGCGCTTATTGCCCCTGCGGCCGCAGCTCACGACGAGCACGGCACCACCTTCAACGCGCCCGGCGCGACGATCTATTACGAAGTTTTCGGCTCCGGCTCGGGCACGCCACTATTTATCGCCAATGGCGGACCCGGCTTCGACCACAATTATCTGCACGTCTCCGACGCGTGGGACACGCTCGCGCCAAGCCGCCGCATCGTCATGTGGGACCAGCGCGGCACCGGCCGCTCTGGGCCGCTCAAGCCCGGACAATCTTGCACGCTCGCCGACCAGATTAATGACCTCGATGCCCTTCGGGCGCGCCTCGGCTTCGACAAAATCGATCTTCTCGGTCATTCTTGGGGCGGCTTTCTGGTGATGGCTTACGCCGCGCGCCATCCGGAACACGTCAGCCATCTCGCTATCGTTGATTCGGCTGCGCCGCGCTGGAGCGACACGCTGTTTTTATTCAAGGATGTTTACCCCGACGTGACCGCGCATGAAGATAGCTACGCCTTCGTCTCCGATCTGAATGAAAAAGATTCCTCCGCGGCCAAGAAAGCCGCCACCGCTCTGTATGAATCAATGCTGTTTTACTCGCTCGAGCGCCGCGACGAATTCGCGGCCAAAATGGCCAATGACAAGGAATATTACGAAGTGAACCGAGCGGTGAACCACGACGTCGCGCGCTTCGACCTTAATCCGGAGATCGTCAAATTTCGCTTCCCGACGATTGTGATGTGCGGGCGCTTTGACATGAACGTTGCGCCAGTGCTCGCGTACAAAATTCACCAGGCCATTCCTGGCTCGAAATTCGTAGTCTTTGAAAAGAGCGGCCACATGCCGTTTTTCGAGGAGCCCACCAAGTTTGTAAAGGTTCTGACGGATTTTCTCTCCTCGGGAACATCTGCTCCATAGCGCAGACAGAGCAAATGCCCTGATTCGCGGAAGGCATCCGCCCGTCGTTCAGGGGGAGGGTACGGATTGATTCGCGATATCTTCTTTACGAATGGGTACTGCTCCGCCGACTGGAATTTGACCTTTGCCGAGCGGGTCCATGCGGGCTGTATAAATTGATGATCGAGTTGATGAGTGCGACATGGGATAGGGCCTGAGGAAAGTTACCCACCAACTGACGCTTTTTTGTGTAGTACTCCTCGGACAGCAACCCAACATCATTGCGGATTTTCAAGACGCATTTTAGCAATCGCTCGGCGTCGTCACGACGTCCAGCAAGCCCGTAATAGTCGGCCAACCAAAAACTGCAGGGTAGGAATGCTCCTTCTTTAACTCGTGAATACCTACCGCCCTTGGCACTTGCGTAGCGCGTGAGGAAGCCTCCGCGCATGAGCTTTCTCTCTATCATTCGCACGGTGCCGACGATACGAGAATCCAGCGGAGGCAGAAAGCCGACGATAGGAAGCAACAGGAGGCTCGCGTCGATGTCCTTCGAGCCGTAAGACCGAACAAAACTCCCCAAATGGGAATTGAATCCCAGCCGGCAAACGTCATCGTGGATTTCTTGCCGGACTGCCCGCCACCTCTCGAGTGGCGCTTTTATTTTGAAACGCTCGGCGCTGCGAATCGTGCGATCAAAAGCCACCCACGCCATTACTTTGGAATGCGTGAATTGCCGCTTTTCATCGCGAACTTCCCAAATGCCATGGTCTGGCCGACGCCAGATTTTTTGCAAATGCCCCAGGAGAGCGATCTGAAGCGCAAAGTCTGGGTCCTTCCCCTTCGTCGCCGTTCGAGCCTGATATAAGGTATCCGCTAGCTCTCCGTATATGTCCAGTTGAAGCTGGTCACTGGCAGCGTTGCTGACTCGGACCGGCGATGAGTGACGGTAACCTCGCAGCCAGGGAAGCTGCCATTCATGCAAGAGTCTTTCACCGGCGACTCCGTACATGACTTGTAATTGATCGGGGCTGCCTGCGGCGGAGCGGACAAGCCAAGCCTTCCATTTTCGCGCTTCCTGATGATAACCAGCGTGAATAAATCCGAGCAGCGCAAAGGTTGCGTCTCGTAGCCAGCAGTATCGGTAGTCCCAGTTGCGTGAGCCGCCGATTTTTTCCGGCAATGATGTTGTGGGAGCAGCGGTGATTCCTCCTGTTGGAGCGTACGTGAGAGCCTTCAGTGTTATGAGAGAGCGCTCAACCGCATCGGCCAAAGGTCCATGATACTTACCGCGAGAGGCCCACTTGCTCCAAGACTTTTCGGTCTTCGCCAAGTAAGATTTAGGATTGATCTTGCGACCGGGGGATTGAAACGAATTTCCATATTCCAATTCGAAGTGAACGGTCTTGCCCGGCTTCACGATAAACTCGCTGACGGTGTGAAAGTTCTTCCCTTGCGTCGGAACCGATGTTCGAAGAATTAAGCGATTGGGTCCCGCCACGGCGGTAAGGGATCCGTCAGCCTGTGTCACCCATGGAACAGTGACGCCATAATCAAAGCGGATCACCAGGTCCATTTGCATTTGGACACTCCCACGGTCACCTCGAACGATGCGAATGATTCTGGAGTTGCGTCCACGCAGGGGCATAAAGTCGATTAACGTCACCTGCCCATTCGCAACTTGAAACACGGTCTCCAGTATCAGAGTGTGCGGGCGATATCTTCGGGAAATGGCGGCCTTGGCTGAGGGAGCCAAGAGCCAGCGGCCATTTTCGGGAGATCCTAAGAGCGCAGCAAAACAGGCAGGCGAGTCGAAACGTGGCACACACAACCAATCGATGGAACCATCGCGAGCAACTAGAGCTGCGGTTTCGCAGTCTCCCATTAGCGCATAATCACCAATCGCCTTTGCGCGTGACATAGTCCTCCATATTCCGTTCACGTAACTCCAATTGATTTTCGCACTCCCAGGCAACTTGCGAAAGGAATACAGGTATTTTCCGGGACGTATACAGAGTTCGGTTGATGCAATGCGGTGGCGCGAAGGAACAAAATAGGTCTTGTAGCATCGTCTGGGGGAACGACGTGGCAGAAACGACTGCGGATGTTCTGATTGACAGGCTGATTGAATGGGGCGTTACCGAAGTGTTTGGGCTTCCGGGAGACGGTATCAATGGTGTGATGGAAGCGCTCCGGAAGCGGCAAGATCAAATCCGTTTCCTCCATGTCCGACATGAAGAAGCGGCTGCGTTCATGGCGTGCGCTTATGCAAAGTACACAGGCAAGTTGGGCGTCTGCCTCGCAACATCGGGACCCGGCGGAATTCATCTTCTCAACGGTCTTTACGATGCAAAACTGGACGGCCAACCGGTACTCGCAATCACAGGCCATGCTTTTCACGACCTGATCGACACTCACACTCAACAGGATGTCGACCTTGACCGACTGTTTGCCGACGTGACGGTGTACAACACAAGGGTGATGGGTAGTGCGCACGTCCGGAACGTCACCGATCTTGCATGCCGCACCGCGCTGAATTTTCGAGGTGTGGCACATCTCAACATACCGACCGATATTCAGGACCAAGAGTATGATCGGCGATCAAAACGAAATGTTTCCGACCACACTACGAGCGTTCCAGCGCGAAGCGGACGCTTGCCCGCGGAGAATGATTTGCTGCGGGCGGCGGAAATTCTGAACCGCGGAAAGAAAGTCGCGATCCTTGTGGGCCAAGGCGCGCTGGATGCGAGAAATGAGGTTGTCGCCGTCGCAGAGAGGCTGGCTGCGCCTATTGTCAAAGCTTTGCTTGGCAAGGCCGTGGTTCCCGATGATTGTCCCTACACAACAGGGGGAGTGGGGCTGCTCGGCACGAAGGCTTCCCAAGAGGCACTTGAGGAATGCGATACTCTTCTCATTGCGGGGTCGTCTTTCCCATACATCGAGTTCTATCCCGCTCCTGGCAAGGCGCATGCCGTTCAAATTGACATTGATCCGGTGCGTATCGGTCTTCGCTATCCCGTGGAAGTGGGCATTGTGGCGGATTGCCGCAAGGCCTTAGAAGGCCTGCTGCCTAAGCTCAAACAAAACAAGAACCAGGACTTCTTGAAGAAAGCTCGCAAAGAAATGAAGAAGTGGAACGAACTGATGCGGGAAAGGGGTTCGAGGCAAGAAAAGCCCATGAAGCCCCAAGTTGTGGCGCGGGAACTGGGAAAGCGATTGGACGATGACGCGATCATCTCTTGCGACTCGGGGACTATTGCCACTTGGTTTGCACGGTACATTCCGGTAAAGAGTCAGCAAAAACATTCACTCTCCGGCACACTGGCGACAATGTCAAACGGCCTTCCTTACACCATTGCCGCTCAGATTGCATATCCAGACCGCCAATGCGTAGGTTTCGTGGGTGACGGTGGATTTACTATGCTGATGGGCGAGTTTGCGACCGCGGTCAAATATCAACTGCCGATTCGAATCGTCGTGATCAAGAACAACACACTAGGCCAAATCAAATGGGAACAAATGGTTTTCTTGGGAAATCCGGAATACGGCTGCGAATTGAACCCAATTGACTTCGCCGGCTTCGCGCAAGCGTGCGGCGGCACCGGTTTTCGAATTGAAGAACCCGCCGAGTGCGGGCGCATTTTGGACGAGGCGCTGCGCACGAAAGGACCGGTGCTCATCGAGGCGGTTGTGGACCCAAACGAGCCTCCCATGCCACCCAAGGTAACGTGGGACCAAGCCGAGAAGCTCGCTAAGTCGCTCGCCAAGGGCACTCCCAATCGGAAGGAAATCGCGCTGACAATTGCCTCAGATAGAGTTCGAGAGATGGTCTAGATCGCCGTCTCTCCGCGGAGGTCTTCGGTGTTTCGCAGGTCCTGACTAGAAAGTTTGAATCATGCCTACTACTAATGGCCTCGTCTCAATTGAAACTGATCCTGTCCCGGGAGAACGCACGAATTCATTCGCGGCTAACGACTACCGGGGGCTGGAAGCTGAACTATTGAAGCAAATCGAAGGCGAGGTTCGTTTTGACAATGCGAGTAGAGCCATTTACGCGACTGATGCCTCGAATTACCGACAAGTGCCGATCGGCGTCGTAATCCCGAAAACTCAAGAGGATGTAATCGAGACAATTTCAGTTTGCCGGAATTTTTCTGCGCCCATGCTTTCTCGCGGCGGCGGCACCAGCCTTGCGGGACAATGCTGCAATGCGGCCGTCGTAATTGACTGGTCCAAATACTTGAATCGAATGATCGAACTGAACGTGGGCCATCACTTTGCGCGAGTCGAGCCGGGGACGATCTGCGACGACGTAGTCAACGCCGCGAAACCCTACGATCTCACCTACGCACCAGATCCCGCTACTCACAATCACTGCTGTTTTGGCGGAATGATCGGCAACAATTCGTGCGGCGCGCATGCGCAAATGAACGGTCCGGCCGTAGATAACGTAGAGTCCCTGGAAATTCTCCTTTACGACGGGACGCGAATGAGCGTCGGAGCGCTCAGCGAAACGGAATGGCAGCAGCGCATGGAAGGCGCTGGCCGAGAGGCGGAGATTTACGCGGGGTTGAAGGCGCTGCGCCAGAAGTATCAGGGGTTGATTGAAAGACGTTATCCAAAGATTGTTCGTCGAATCTCCGGTTATAACCTCGACCAACTAATTCCTAACGAGAAAGGGATGGTGAATATTGCGAGAGCGCTCGTGGGGAGCGAAGGCACGTGCGCTACGATTCTGGAGGCCAAAGTCACCTTAATCTACAACCAACCGGAGCGGGTCCTTCTGGTGCTCGGCTATCCTGACGTATATCAGGCCGCCGACCATCTGATGGACATTCTGGAGTTCAAGCCTATTGCACTGGAAGGCATTGATTACCGGCTGTACAAAAATATCCAAAAAAAAGGCGGCTTACACAGCGAGCACCTGAACCTGCTTCCCGACGGACGAGGCTGGTTGATCATCCAATTCGGCGCTTCCACCCAGGAAGAATCCAAGGAAACAGCCGAGAGACTATGCCGAAAATTAAGTAAACAGCCGCATGCACCGAGCATGAAGCTGCTTGTGGACAAGAAGCAGCAAAAGAATTTGTGGGATATTCGAGAAGCGAGCCTTGGCGCGACGGCCTTCGTGCCCGGGGAGAAAGATACTTGGCCTGGCTGGGAGGATTCCGCGGTTGCACCGGAAAAAGTTGGCCGATATCTCCGCGATCTGCGCGCACTCTTCGATAAATACCATTATAACCCGGCGCTTTATGGGCATTTCGGTCAGGGATGCATCCACTGCCGAATCGATTTCGACCTTGTCACGGAAGTCGGCGTGAGGAAATACCGCTCGTTTATGGATGATGCGACTGACTTGATCGTCAGCTACGACGGTTCATTCTCGGGCGAACATGGGGATGGACAATCGCGAGCAGAATTCCTGAGCAAGATGTTTGGTCCCGAGCTGATGCAAGCGTTTCGCGAATTCAAATCGCTCTGGGACCCCGATTGGAAAATGAATCCCGGCAAGATAATTGATGCGTACCGGATTGACGAGAATTTGCGTCTCGGGCCCGGCTACAACCCGCGCGAACCGGAGACTCATTTCAAGTTTCCAGACGATAACGGAAGTTTTGCGCACGCAACGCTCCGCTGCGTCGGTGTGGGGAAGTGTCGCCGGCTTTCCGGGACCGGCGAACAAGCAACCATGTGTCCGAGTTTTATGGTGACGCACGAAGAAAAAGATACGACGCGGGGACGCGCGCACGCCTTGTTCGAAATGTTGCAAGGCGAGGTGATCGCAGACGGCTGGCGTGATGACGGCGTGAAAGATGCACTTGATCTTTGCCTGGCGTGCAAGGGATGTAAAGGCGACTGCCCCGTCAATGTTGACATGGCTACGTACAAGGCGGAATTCCTCTCCCACTATTGGGAAGGCAGGCTCCGCCCCAGGTTCGCCTATGCATTTGGCTGGATCGATAAATGGGCTCGATTGGCTTCGCTGGCTCCGGGCTTAGTTAATCTGTTCACGCAGGTTCCGTTCGCGCGCACATTTGCAAAAATGGCGGCCGATGTACCGCCGGAGCGAACGATACCCCGTTTTGCGGCTCAAACTTTCAAAGCATGGTTTAGGAAGCATAAGTCTGGGCAGAACGACGGCCGACAGGTAATTCTGTGGCCGGATACGTTCAACAATTTCTTTTTTCCGGAGACAGCGATTGCGGCCGTAGAAGTATTGGAATCCGCGGGCTGCCACGTACTCGTGCCCGAGCGTCACTTCTGTTGCGGCAGGCCGCTGTACGACTATGGGTTTCTGGACATGGCGAAGCAGTATCTTCAAGACATTCTGTCCGCGCTCGGTCCGGCGATTGATCGCGGCGTTCCGATGGTCGTGCTTGAGCCAAGCTGTTGTTCTGTGTTCCGGGATGAACTCACGGGGTTGTTTCCCACGCTGCCTCGAGCGCGAAAGTTGAAGGAGCAAACCTTCACGATATCGGAATTTCTGGAACGACAGGAAGATTTTGAGGTGCCAACCTTGAAGAAAAAGGCCTTGGTCCACGGTCATTGCCATCACAAGGCAATCATGCGAATGAAGGACGAGCAGGCGATTCTTAGGAAAATGGGGCTCGAATATCAACTGCTCGATTCGGGCTGTTGCGGGATGGCGGGTTCCTTCGGATTTGAAAAAAATAAATACGAGCTGTCCGTCAACGTAGGCGAGCGGGTTTTGTTGCCCGCTGTTCGGCGTGCCGAGCCCTCGACTCTACTCATAGCAGACGGTTTCAGCTGCAGAGAGCAAATTGCGCAACTTACAGATCGCCATGCGCTGCATACGGCCGAAGTTTTATCATTCGCAATGCGCAATTCCGGCGTCACAAAACACACCTATCCTGAGAGCCACCTAGTGGATCGCCGAAAGAAAGCCCAGAAACAATCGATGGTGAAAGCGGGGCTCACTGTAGGCGCGATCGCCGTGGCGGGAGCCGCCGTTGCATTCGCTCGGCGGAACTAAGGTAGTGGAATAGTTTCTTCTTAAACCCTTGGAGCGCGGACCGTGAAAAAAGAGACTGTGGTTGTCACCGGGGCGTCTGCCGGACTGGGGCGTTCTATCGCGTGTGAATTTGGAAAGAATGGAGCTCGTGTCGCACTTCTCGCGCGCGGCACCAAAGGGCTGGAGGCAGCTTGTCGAGAAGTGGAGGCAGCGGGTGGCACAGCGCTGGCGTTGCGCGCCGATGTTTCCGAGGCCGAGGCCGTCGAGTCTGCCGCTGCGGACGTGGAGCGAACGTTCGGAAAGATAGACGTTTGGATAAACAATGCGATGGTATCCGTGTTTTCGCCAGTCAAAGAAATGAAAGCTGAAGAATTCAAGCGGGTGACGGACGTGACTTATCTCGGCGTCGTGAACGGCACGCTCGCGGCGCTGAAACGAATGTTGCCTCGCGACAACGGGAAAATCGTACAAGTGGGCTCAGCTCTCGCCTACAGGAGCATTCCTCTCCAGTCGGCCTACTGTGCTGCCAAGCATGCAATCGTCGGTTTCACCGATTCGTTGCGTTGTGAGCTTATCCACGACAAGAGCCGCGTGAGTGTCTCGGTGGTTCATATGCCGGCACTCAACACGCCTCAATTCGGCTGGGTTAAGAGCAGACTGAAACACAAGGCGCAGCCCGTTCCTCCAATTTTCGAACCGGAAGTCGGCGCGAGGGCAGTGTATTGGGCAGCGCACCACAATCGTGCAGAGGTATACGTGGGAGGTTCGACGGTGGAGGCGATCCTCGGAAATAAGATTGCCCCGCGGCTTTTGGATAAGTATTTGGGTCGCACAGGCTACGACGCGCAACAAACCTCTGAGCCGGAAGATCCCGATCGTCGCAACAATCTTTGGCTTCCGGTGGATTCGGACCAAGACTGCGGCGCTCACGGCACATTCGACAAACGCGCTCGCCCTTTTAGCGTTCAACTGTGGGCCGACCTTCATCGGTCATGGTTGGGACTCGGGCTTGGGTTTTCAGCTGTGACCATCGGGCTTTTATTGGCGACGAAATCGAGAAACCATGGATGAACTTCATGTATCCGGCTGCGATCGTCTATTTGGACCGTTTTTCTGGCATGTCCCGGTTTCGCAAGTCCGTAAACAAATTATTGTAAAGAACCAGATTAGGAGGAATCATGAAGCCAATTGGAAAACGGCGCTGGGCCATTGCCGAGGGCTATATTCCCAGCTGGAGCAATGGTCCCGAACCACAAATGAAGAGTCACGAAACGGCTTGCATCTTGAACGCCGGCGACAAGGTTGCCCATGTGCGGATTTCAGTTTTTTTTTCTGATAGAGATGTTGTGGGCCCGTACAAAATCACCATCCCAGCGCAAAGGACTCAACATATCAGGTTCAACGATCTCGTCTCTCCCGAAGCAATCCCTCGAGATACCGATTTTTCAAGCGTGATCGAATGCGATGTGCCAATCGTCGTGCAACACACACGACTCGACTCACGCCAGGCCGCCAATGCCCTGCTCAGCACGATCGCCTACGCCGGCACGGATTGAACGAAAGTCTTCGCCGCTGCGAATCAAGTGAAATGGCCACTGCTCCCAAGCACGCGACGTCCCACATAAAGAGCATCCAGGTATCCGCCTATACGATCCCGACAGACTTTCCGGAATCGGATGGAACGCTCGAATGGGATAGGACAACGATTGTATTGGTCGAGGCGAAGTCTGGCGAAATCGGCGGCATTGGTTATACCTATGCAGATATAAGCACCGCAAAGCTGATCGATAGCCTTCTTCGCACGGTCGTTGAAGGGCGCGACGCTATGGACGTTGCGGGCGCATGGCTGGCGATGACCCAAGCGATTCGGAATCTCGGAAGGCCGGGCATAGCGTCCATGGCGATATCTGCGGTGGACATCGCGCTGTGGGACCTTAAGGCCAAGCTTCTTCGACTCCCTTTGGTAAAGCTCTTGGGAGCCGTGCGAAACAGAATACCCGTTTATGGCAGCGGTGGATTCACGTCTTATCCGATTGATCAACTGCAGCGGCAGTTGTCGGATTGGATTAAGTCGGGAATTCGTATGGTGAAAATGAAAGTAGGCAGGCAGGTCAATGACGATCCGAAGCGCGTCCTCTGCGCACGAGCGGCCATCGGCGAAAACGCCGGATTATTGGTCGATGCCAATGGCGCGTATGGCCGAAAACAGGCGCTGTCGCTCGCGGAACGGTTTCGGGAAGCAGATGTAAGTTGGTTTGAAGAGCCCGTTTCGTCCGATGATTTGGAAGGACTCCGATTCATCCGTGAACAAGCTCCGAAAGAAATGGAAATCGCTGCTGGAGAATATGGTTACGATGCCCGTTACTTTCGGGCAATGCTGGAGTCAGGAGCCGTGGATGTCCTCCAGGCGGACGCCACGCGTTGCGGAGGAATCACTGGGTTTCTACAAGCAGGCGTTCTATGCGCGGCACATTCAACGCCCATCTCCGCTCATACGGCACCATCGATTCACAAACATGTTTGCTGTGCCCTGGCCAGCGCGGTGCATGTTGAATATTTTCACGACCATGTGCGGATCGAAAACTTGGCGTTCGACGGTGTCCAAGAGCCACACAAAGGTTGTTTAATACCCGATGCGACGCGCTTCGGCTTGGGCCTCGAAATTCGCCGGGCCAATTTAGAGAAATACGCCATTCGGTAATTGAGGTCAACGCGACTACCGGCACGCGGGAGAATCCTGGGGACAAATCGGAACATTGGGACAGTAAACCATTTCAACAAGGGGATGTTGAAAAATGGCCGATGCAAGTTTTTTCAATGAATACCGGCCCAAAATTCTGATTGCGCTCGTTCTGACACTGGCATCCGGCCTTGTCGACATCGTCGGATACGCCGGCATCTTTCATTTCTTTACGGCGCACCTGACGGGTACGACGGTGCAATTGGGCCATGGCATCATCGTTCGGAATTGGATGGATGTTTCGGCGGCAGGCATCATCGTGGCGGCATTTTTGTGCGGATCAATTTTTGCGCGCTCGCTGATCGAGTTCGGCTCAAGAATCCGAATCCGAAGAATTGCTTCGGTCACCCTCGCAATCGAAGCAATCCTGCTCGCGGCAGTGGCTTATGAGCGTTTGAATTTAACGGCAACAACCTATTCGAGTTTGGCGCTTCTGGCAGGCGCCATGGGAATCCAGACCGCAACGCTGACGGGGATTGGCCCGCTGACAGTCCATACCACCTTCGTTACGGGTATGGTAAACAAGATAGGTCAGCTCGTTTCTCATATCACTTTCCGCGCCTACGATTTATTGAAAACGAAATCTCGAAGCGTCAGTGTTCAACGTGCTCAAAGAGAAGATCGTCAAATGACGCTGTTTCTCCTCTGCGTTTGGCTGTTTTACGTCGGCGGCGCTGCGGCGGGAACGTGGTCGTTTGCCGTTTGGGGCATGCGAGCGCTTTTTATCGCGGTGGGCCTGTTGCTTATCAGCATCGCCAGCGACCGCTTGTGCCCAGTCTCGATTAAGGAAGAGAAAGAGCAATTGGAGCGTTAGAGGCCTGCGGCACCGTACAACAGCGCGAACCCTGAACCGAACTTTGAAATTGTGACGCGACCGCGCAGTACCTCGAATCCAGCGAAGAAAGTTGGTGGACGTGGCCGGGATCGAACCGGCGACCCCCTGCTTGCAAAGCAGGTGCTCTCCCATCTGAGCTACACGCCCATCCGCAACTCTATGAGTTTAATATATTCCTGGAAAGCACGGCTGCCTACCTTTTAGGTGCTCGCACAAACTGGTCTTACGCCCATACGCAACAATCATCATTCGTTCGGCGACTCTAACCACGTACGCGGCCTCGCGCGATTAAGACAATCGATAAAGTAAACGGTCAGATATCATCGTGAACCTTCTTTGATGCCGCCGGCCCAGGCCCGCAAAGATCGAAACTAAGGCGTTCGCCGAACGCTCCTTCTACGGCATCCCTTCCTCCCGGAAAAATGGAAAAGCGTGCGTGTGACCCCATGCGTCCAGTAAAATCTGCCCCCTGTGTCGGTTCGGTTGCAAACGTTGGTAGTTTCACAAACGTAATCCAAATCTGAGTCGACATCTGTCTTCCAATCCACTCTAGGCATGGGGTGAGGAGATGGAAACCTTCAAGATGTGGGTGGCTTTGGCCGAGACGAGATTTAGGCCGTGTTCGTGTGCATCCCGTGCAAGCTCTTCGAGCTGCGAGCGTGCGATCTGCGGACTCAGGCGAAGTTCGAGTTCGCCAAGCGCGAGGCGAGCCTCGCATTCAATTCCGTAATAGCCGAGCTGTTTGGCCGAGGACAGAACGTTCTGAAGTCTCCGGCGGGGATCGGAAAAATCCGGCTTCGATTTAGTGCGAGAGGCCAGTTCGGCGGCTTCAATCCGTGCACCCTGGATGGTGACTGGCCAGTTCACGCTGGGATCGCGACTGGTGCGACTGAGGGCAAGGGCGTCAGCAATGGCTTTGCGGGCATCATCGAGTTTGCCTTGCAACAAAAGCGCGCGACTCAAATCGGTTTCGGCATGAATTTCGTCGATCTCCGCTTTTTGAGAGTGAAACTTGGCGATCGATTTTCTCAGCGCCAGTTCTGCCTCGGTAAACTTGCCTTCCTCGATGAAAACTGTCGCGAGGGAGGATTCGTTTTCAGCGATGGCACCTTCGTTTCCCAATTGCTGGTGAATTGCGAGGGCTTGTTGATAATTCTGCCGCGCTCCCAGCAAATCATCCTGAGCGACGCGAATGTCGCCGAGAACCGCGCTGACGGCGGCAGTATCGGCCACCTGCTGCCTAGATTGTGACATCGTGAGCGCTTGTTGGGCATAGTGCTGGGCACCTCCGATATCGCCTTCGTACAAACGGATCGTCGCAATATTGTAAAGCTCATACGAAACGTTGACAGCACCCAAGGATTCAATCAATTTCTGGGCCGTTTGGTATTGTGTTTCGGCTTGGCGGAGTTCGCCGCGCGCCATAAAGATATCGGCGAGATTGCCGACAGCGGCCCCTTCATTGGGAGTATCGCCGCATTCTTTCCAGTTCTCAGCAGCCTGGCGAAAGAGCTTCTCCGCCTGACTGATTTGGCCTTGATTCTCATAGGTGATGGCCATGTTATTGAGCACGATGCCTGTCTTTTCGTGCTCGCCCAGTTTGCTGAGGATGGCATAGGCGCGCTGGTAGATTTCGCGCGCACCATTCATGTCGCCTTCCGCGCCGCGGCGATCAGCCATGGTTCGCAGGGCATCCGCGGCGTACAAGCGGTTGCCTGCAGCCATAAAGATGTCGTAGGCCTCTTGGCAGTGTGCCACTGCTCCTTGTGGGTGATCGCCATAGACCATATTGATACACTCCTCCAGCCGAAACCGCGCATAGAGCAGTTTCTGGCCGCGAGAGGCGGCTTCGGCAACGGCCTTCTCGAAGAATGGGCGCGCGGCCGGCCCGTTGGAAAAACTGATCAATTGGCCTTCCCAAAAGTCTATTCGGGGATCTCCGGAGGCTGGCGGCGGAAGATTGCGAAGCTGTTTGATTACGGCGAGGGCTTCTTCGCGACGGCCTGCGGCGTTCAGTACGACGATAAATTGCTCCGCATAATCCACGCTATCCGGGTACAGCGTGCAAAGCGCACGATATGCGGCGGCAGCTTTATCGTAATCTCTAAGAGTCTGGAAGTACGCGCCTTCCACTTGCAGCTTTTCGGTTTCGGGAAGGCTGGTAGAAAGTTGGTAGGCGGTGGTAATTTCGTTTTTAGCCTTTTGATCATACCCAAGCGCTCCCCAGGTGCGAAACAACATGAGGTGAACGAGGGGAAACCGGGGCGCGAGCTTTTCCGCCTGCAGGAAGAGATCCTGAGCGGCGGCAGCATCGGCGTCGCGGAGCTTTTGCAGACCGAGCGAATAAAAGCGGTTGGCGTCTGGATCGGAAGGCAGCGAAGAAACCACGCCGACCTCTTCTGATTCGCCGATCATCGGCAAGCCCAAACGTTCGCGAAGCGCCACTCCTACTTTTGCGACCAGCCCGAAGAATTGTTTTTCCGTTCCGGTCTCCGCTCCTTGATACAAAATTTCGCCGGTCTGGGCATCCTGCAAGCGAAAATCAACGCGAACGACACCGGTTTGCGGTTCTCCGAGAGCCGCGAACGAACCGAGCACGAGAAGGTCACTATCGAGTGCCTTCCCGATGCGCGAAGCGGTTTGCTGGCTGAGGGAATCGGTTTCCGACCAGGGCGCTCCGACGCGAAATTGAGCGACGTTTTCTCCGGGAACGACGCGCAATTTGCCACCGGCACCGAGTTCGGTGCGCAGCATTTCCGTGAGCGCCGTGGATAGCCAGGAATCGCTGGCGCGTCCAGAAGCATTCTGGAAACCAAGAACGGCGACAGAGCGGCGCAGCGAACCCACATCAACATTGACCTGCGCAACAGGAGCGCGGGCAACGACGGGACGTTTCCGAAAAATGAAAAAAGCGGCGACAGCGATCAGCACCATGGCAGTGGCGAGCGGCAAGCGCCAGCGGCGACGCGGAACCCCCAGCCAAGTTGAAGGCGAATTCGACGCAGCGTCATTTTTAGCGGGAGGCGTTGGAAGCGCGGAAAGGATTTCAGCGTTGGCGCTCACGGAATCTTTAACAGTCACAGGAGCAATGAAGCGGTAGCCACGCTTGGGAACGGTTTCGATGAATCGGGGATTATCCGCATCGTCGTCGAGAGCAGCGCGGAGCCGTTTGAGCGCAGCGTTCAAGCTGCCGTCAAAATCCACATAAGTTCCCGCCGGCCACAAATGCTGACGGAGGTCTTCGCGGGTGACAATCTGACCGGCGCGCTCAAGCATCATCGCGAGGATACGAAAAGGCTGCTCCTGAAGGCGGATGCGCACTCCCTTGCGGGTAAGGCGGGCGCTCTCCAAATCAGCTTCAAAAAGCCCAAAACGAAATAGACGAGATGTGGCGCGAACGCTCACAGGGCCTCGCGGGAACCTGAAATCTTGGCGCGGAGTATATCACGAATTGTGTGCGCAACCGGACATTGAGTCAGTAGGCCTTGCAGGTCACGCCTTTTGTGGCGATTAGCAGGTCATAAGAACGTCGCAAGCTCGTCCTTTGACGTTTTCGCGATTACCGATTATTCCCATACATGCGTTGCGAAGAACTGCCAGGAGGAAGCGACAATGAACGGACTGATTAACTTGGAAGTGAAGGCAGGGCGCTGCGCATCAGGCGCACTGGTAATCGTGGGTGCCCTGTTGTGCTTTGCCCCAGTTAGCCTAGGACAGGCATCTCGCATACCCACCACGAGCAGTCGTGTCCCGGCACAAGCAACGGTCGCTGGATCAGGAACGCAGGCGAACCCGACGAAAAGGCCGGCAAACGCGCGCGGAAAGTTCAAAGCGGGACCCCCGAAGAGCGGGCCGAAAACGGCCAACCCATTCGCCGCGCAAAAAAGCGCCGCGATACTTATGCAGTTGGATCAGCAGCGCAAGGCGGCGGATAGGGAAGCATCGGAGATGAAACAGCAGACCACTGCCGCAAAGACAGGGACGCTTCTGCAATCGACCTCGTCAACCCCAAACGGCACGGGCACAAAGGGCGTTCAGCCAATGGCACCCTCAAAGGTGGCTGCGCTGAAAGCGCCGTCATCGTCCACGACACCCAGGACAAATATCGGAAGCGCAACACAAGTCTCTGCCCCGTCGACTCTGCTCAAGCCGAATAGCCCCGGGACGCTAGGGGCTGGGAGAACCACCAGCGAAACCACAAATTCTCGGGCGATCCTGACGGCTCCAACCCCCATTAACAATATCGGCCTTACGTGCGCACAGAACCCGGCGATGAGAATCCTGAACGTGAGCGGAAGCTATTACCCGGCGACGTTCACCACGACCAAGCAGTACGATGAATACACGATCACCGGCTGCTCTTTCGGCAATCCAGGGCCAAACGCGAAGGTTTATCTCTACAAGGATATGTACCGGGGCTCCGGCTTTCCATTGCCGTTCCAAATTCTGGAATGGCACGACAATTGGATCCATCTGGACCTCGATTGGAATCTGTCGGGACTATTCGACCAGGACAACCTGACGCTCGTCGTGCAGCGAGCCGACGGGCAACAGGCGAGCAAGGGCGGATTCAAATTCTATGCGGCACGGAAAGAAGTTCCGTTGCGCAGCATTCCGCGGGGCGATTTCTCGCTCTGGGGGCTGACCACGGCCAATACCTCGGCTTGGAAGTCCACTTACGATTCGCCAGCCTCAGCTACGGACGGCTGGGGATTCCAGAAAATGACCGCTGAAGTGCAGTGGGACGAAAACCTGCCGTATATGAAGAACGGCTTCGATACGGCGAATATGCCCAAATCCGGCAGAGACGTCTATGATTTCAGCCGCTTGCAACCCGGCTTCGTTCCCACGGCCGCCTCTCTGCAGTGGGAACCGAGCAGTTGCTCCGCCGGGACGCTCTACACAGCAGGAAATTTCAACCTTGAATGGCAAAGCTCCTCGCTGTGGGTCGACTGGCAGGGTCAGAACTGCGCGAACGTGGGTTGCGGCGGGGATGGTGACAACCGTTGCTTTTATGGCTTTAACTCAGTTTACGCCGTCGATGTTTGGGTGGAAGGACCGCGGGGCATAGATCCTTGGACTGGTCTGCCTACGAAGCCTTAGGGTTTTCTCGACCTTAATTGTATCTAGCGTGCCGGGTCTGCGGATTTCGACGTTGCACTCACGTGAACTTGAGAGTGTCCCTCGGGGAGGATCGAGCGATGAAAAACGGAGGCGATTGCCGCGTAGCGCAGTTCGTTCACCGAGCCTTGTTGATCACGATTTGCGGAGCGTTCGCGGCCGGCGCAGCTTCCGGTCAAAACGGACGTCAACCGGACGCGCGCGAAGTGCAAGCCAGCCGAGAGGCATTGAAAGCAGAATTGGCGAAGCCGCCGGTCCGAGGAAAAGCTATCTCAATTAAAAAGAACCCGCGCGCGGCCCAAGCCGACGCCGACATTCCTGGCCTGCTGCAGAAACAGCGGCAAGCTGCGGAATTTGAAGCGGCTCAGATGAAAGTCGCGGCTCGCGGGCAAGGACAAGCAGGCATGCTCGGTGGAACTTCACAGCCAATGGCTGCGAATGGGAACCGCGCAACCCTCCCAACAAGAGTTGCAACAACAGGGGCGCAGTCGCCGACAAACAAAGCAGCTGTGGCGCCGTCGGCAAAGATTCAAAAAGCTCCGACCGTTGCGACCACCGAACCAAGCCAAACGTTGAATGCGCCCGGCAATGCTTCGGGCACCCTGCTGCGGAAAAGCTCGGGGGCTCAGTCGGCCAATAATAACGGCTCAAGTGGAAATTCGAACACCGGCGCCGGCTCGCCGGCGAACAAATACTCCTCGATGGCGAGCATCAGTTATTTGCCCAATTCAAACGCGACTGTGCTTCTGTGTGCGCAAGATCCGACCATGAGGATATTGCACGTGAGTGGTTCTTCGTCTCCCGCCACGTTCACTCCGATCGACGAATACAACCTCTACACAATCACAGGCTGCTCGTTCGGCAACCAGGCCCCAACCAACGACGCCAGCCCGACAGACTGGGTGCACATCTATGGTGGAACAGGCTCCTTCTACGGGAAGTTCGCAATCAAGTTTTGGAGTGACAACGAAATTGAGGTGTCGCTTGATGAGTCGTTGAGCGGCTTCCCAGATTTGAACAACCTCAATCTTGTTGTCAAGCGCGCCGATGGACGGCAGACCCAAAAAGGAGGATTCAAATTCTATGCGGCCCGTCAGACAGTGCCACTGACAACAATTCCTCAGTCCTGGGTCAAGCTGGCTCCATTCCCTACCGACTGGAGTATTGCGTATTCCACCCCTCCTGCGTCCGGCTTTGTGTACCCGAAACCGGCAATTCCCGCTCCTGGCGCTTCCGCAGGTTCGGCGTATCTGAGCCGGAGCTCTGACGGCCACAAGTTCGACATAGATCTGCCGTATTACGACTATTACGATTTCAGCCGGCTCGCCCCAGGCTGGACCACCGATTCGTTTGAAGTCGATCCTTTCGAGGCAAACTGCCCAGCGGGAGCCGGCTGGACCCTTACGTACAAGCAGAGTTTTGGAGCGTGGAGTGGCCAATGGGACGGAAATAACATTCGCGTGGGACTGTCCGATACGAGTTGCTCCGGCTTCATAGCACCTGCCCCGTTTATTGGCAATTATCAAAACTGGACGGGCTCCTATTATGCGCTGACGGTGTGGGTCACCGGTCCGCGAGGCATTGATCCACTGACGGATCAGCCTACAAAGCCGTAAAGGGTGTCGGGAATTTTCCTGTCGGCGGAAGGGTCTATGAACACACGAAGATTGGGACCAAGGGAGAACAAAAATGAAGCATAGAAAACAAGGACTAGGAATCGCTGAAGCGTTGAGCGTGGCTGCGGTGGCGTTGAGCCTGTTCTGCAGCGGTGCGGGCGCGCAAGTGAAGACACAGTCGCAACAAACGCGAAGCATCACGGACATAACGAATCGTCCGCAGAACTTGAAGATGAACAAAACGATTCAGAATGCGTTCGCGCATACCGTACGAGTGACCGCCACGGGGAGCATGCCGGGCGGTATGGCGGACGGGTCCTATTCGACGTTAATCGGATTGCTGCGGAAGCAAAGCGTCGCAGCGCGATCGTTGCTGCTGCCGTATCATCCAGCAAACGCCCCCGCGAGCGCAAACAAGAGCGGCCCGCTGCTGCCTCAGGGCACAAGCCAAACTGGCACGCTGCTAAATGGCGGCACAACGAAAGGTCTGAATCCGCAGCCTTATCCGCCCAAGGGAACATCGCAAATTGGCGCGAGCCAGACGATGTCGTCGCCTGGAAATTCCTCCGGCGTGGCCACGCCGACCACGGGAGGCTCGTCCAGAACAACTGGAAATTTCAATGTAATGCCCGCGGCTGCGGCGAATTCACCAACTCCGGCGAATGGGCCGACGCGCCAGCAACCAGCCGGCGGCGGGCGACAACCAGTGTCACCGATCATTGGATCAAAGGCGCCGCTTACCTCAGCATTGTGCCGAGCGGGTATTGGTAGCGTAGATGGCGCTGCGAATGGAATTTGGTTCAGTCCCGTCGCGGGACAAGATGGACAGTTTGTCATTCAGGGCTGCGGCTTCGGAAACGCGCCGGGTGAAGTCTACCTGAGCGGCGTGCAGTTCGACCCCGCGCACGCCAGGTTAATTGTTCAACACCTGGGAGCTTCAGATTCTCCAGACCGCGTGTTTTTCCAGACACCTGCAAATGAATGGAGCGACCGTCAAATCGTCGCGCAGATTGACCCAAATGCGAGCGGCTTGTACGACACGCACAATGTAACGCTAAACGTGAAGACAGCGAGCGGGCAGGTCTATCAAGTCATCGGAATGAATTTTGTTGCAGCGCGCGAACCCCAGCTGTTGAAGGGGCTCCCACTGCCCCCACCTTGCACGCCTCAGGACACCGGTCCCGCATGCGTTCCCGTTGGGCTCAGTCTGGCGAAGGTAAGCTCCGCTGCCGGTGTAATTATTCCGCTGGTGGAGTCTCCCTCCCTAGGCCTGCTCAGGTCCGGGGACACAATCGCCACGGCCCGAGGGGTCGTGTGGGACCGGTTCCCAATTCCAGCTGCACCGGCATTCAACTTCCCGGGTGGCACGGACGCGTATCAGTTCAATTTTGCGCCTGGATTTCAACTGCACGAAGTGGAACTACGCCATGCGAGTATCGACAGCAGCTATTGCCAAGAGGTCAACGGAGTCTACTCCAGCACCGGACAGTGGGCGGTCAACCAAACGTCGACATCGTCATTTCAGATTTCCTGGGGGGAAGAAGCCTGCGGGCCAAAAACTGCCATTACAAATGGCAACCCGCTAGACGTGCTGGACTACGCAAGCATGTCCGCGTACGAGCTGGAGATTACAGTCCTTGGGCCGCGCGGCGTAAGTCCGTGGGCTAGCGGAAACCAGAACGGTCTGGCGATCAAGCAATTGCAGCCAGCGCAGATGCTGAAGAAGCAGTAAGCGTTGGCGCGAAAAGGAGAAAACGATGCGCGGAAATTTAGGATGCTTGGTGTTGGCGATTGCGCTCGGTTGCGCGGGAACGGCGGCGCAGCAGAAGCACCCGCCGCCGGCCATACCACAAGCCTCATCTCGTTACGGAATCGCTCCGGCACCGACGGCGCTGAGCATCAGTCATGGCGGCGTTATCAACGGGTACGTGTTCTGGCCGACAAATGCGGCGCAGTACAACCACGCCGCTCCTTGCCAGGGACTGTGGGTCAGAGTCGTGCCGCGGGGTAGCGGCACTTTAAACGTGACGGATAATAACCTGACGTCTCTTGGTACCGTCGGGGGATACACCGTTTGCACGTACAGCGTGCAAGGCCTCCCGGAAGGAGTGGACCTGCACGTTCTCTTCCTCCCAAGTCCGCCAGGATTTACGCCGAGCTTAACGTTTAACGTGGCGCCGGTCGACCGCCAATACCCCCATTTTTACGTCAACATTCCCGGCGGCGCGTGCAACACGCCCGCGTCAGCGAATCCCTCCGTTTCCGAGCTGACGACATCCGGGTGGCGGCCGTGCGGAGATTACGCCTGCGACGTGAATTTCGGCGTGTATCCGTCAAACGTCCAGACGGCACGGGTAGCGGGGCCGGTGCGCGTCGCTCTAGGGACTGCGGTTGAATCAGGCGCGTCCAAGGGGATGCTGTTAGCTCCCGGGGCGCAAACGACCATGCTCATGCAGACCCCGCCCAAGATGACGCCGGTGACCCCACAGAGCTCAACGCAGTCCCGTTACGGGAGCGCGCCAAACCCGGTGACCGCGCTGAAGGCTGGCGGCACGGCGGCGGGTTACATCTTCTGGGACTCGCGCCGTGTCGCGTACAGCCCGTCCACACCCTGCCAGGGTTTGCAGGTGGAACTGACCGCCATCACCGCAACGGGAATCCAGCCGCTCGGCAACACAAGTCAATTCACGCTCCAGCAGCCGACACAGCCGGGCTCCAGCCTCAGGATGTGTAGCTACAGTTTTAATCACGTGCCAGAGGGTGTGGCCCTTCAGGTTCAGGTCCATGTCGCTCAACTGTTTGCGTCCCAAGTGGTGGCGAAAGGCCCCTTTCCTTTGGGTCCAACAGGCACTCTTGTCAAGGTTCCCGGCGGGAAGTGCAATAACTCTTCGAATGGGACCGCACCCTCGGAGACGTATTTGGAATCGGGCTGGCAGGGTTGCGGCGAGCAGACCAACAACGTGAATTTTCAGTTGTTACCGCAGTAGCCCGCTGTGGAAAACCAGTAAGGCGGAGTCACAGATCCACGAACACGAAGTGGATTAGGGTCAGGAAATGGAACCAACTACTATTCGGTTTACGCGGTGAAGATCTGGTTGGGTGGGACCAAGCGGGACTACCAAATCCATTGATGGAGAACCAGTAGTTTCCGAGGAGGAACGCAGATGCGCAAGAGATTGCTTGCAACACTTTCGTTGTTGGGCCTGAGCGGAGTTACGCCGCCGCAGCGCAGCAAAAGCCGCCGGCAAAGCCGGCCACGGGCGCCGCGGCAAAAGCAGCTCCATTGAAGAGCGATTCACAGGACAAAGTGCGGCTGCAGCAGGGCCAGCTGAAGTGGGCGAATAGCCAGGCACAACACAAAGTCATCAGATGCAAAGCGAAGAAGAGTCACAGTTTCGGACATACGTGTAAGAGTAAATCGAATATAAGACACGAAGTTGGGTACGTAATCGCGAGAAGCTCGAAACTGATTGCAATGTTGAACTATTGCAAGGTGGACGGTTTGGGTCTTGCGTGACCGCAAAATGTAATAACGGGAGGATCGTCATGAGACCGGAAAGACTGGGAGTAGTAGCGGCGTTGGCGTTGCTGATGGCGATTTGTTGTCCCGGCTTGTACGGGCAGCAGGCGCAAAAGCCGCTGACGAATGCGGGTGTGATCAAGATGGTGAAGGCCGGGCTGTCCGAATCGGTTGTTGTTGCAACGATCCACGCGAGCCCGGCGAACTTCGACGTTTCACCGGATGGATTGATTGCCCTGCAGAAAGCCCGAGTCACGCAAAATGAAATGAATGCGATGGTGGCAGCGACGCAAGGGCCGTCGAATGGAGGCGCAACTGCAGCGTCCGCGAATGCCAATTCAGGAAGCGGAAATGCAGCGCCTGCCGCTGCCTCTGGCCCGAGATGGCAGATGCCGACGGTGGCGGTTGTTCAAAATGGCGCTTCGCAGGAGCTGCCGCTGGAAAAAACACAACTGGCGCAAACGAAAACGAAACCGACCTCGATGGCCAGCTTGGCAGGGGATTCCGTGATGACGGAGGGAATTCAGGCAGGGGTCGGCGATGCAACGATGACAGCCGCCACACACATGAGCTCCGGCGTCGGAGGCGTCGCCGTGGAACAGGCAGGAGGCATTTTTTCAGGCGCTCTCGCGCGACGCAAGCCCATGACCACATACGTTTGGGGTGTCCCGGGCCCGGCATCGTCCAATGTTCTGCAGATCGCCACGCCGAGTTTCACTGTGAGTTTCGCAAGAACGCCGGGCGTGAATCCTGACGACTTCGCGCCGGAAATCGTGAAGCTGACACCCGCGCAAAACACTTGCCGGCTGATAGGCGCAACCCGCGGCAAAGAAGATGCGCAGTCCGGCGAGTCCGTGGACTGGGAAATATACTCTTCATTCGTTGAAGAACGGGTTGCCACAAACTCGAAAAAAAATAAGCCAGGCGAATACGAAGTTTCGCCTCAGGCGCCGCTATTGCCCGGCGAATATGCAGTTGTGCTGCGGCCGGTTTTGAAGACCAAGAAATTTTCCGGCGGAGACGTGGCGCGCGCGCAGGGCCCAGGATTGATGTTCGACATAGTGTTTTCGTTTCAGGTGGCGGACAACGCGCAGTAGTTTGGGAGCGGCGCGCCGCGAAACTGGCATGGATTCGTGGAACCAGAGAGGCGCAAATGAATAGGAGACAGAGCACCGTCACGATTTCGGCCGCAATTGTGCTCGCTGGCTTATTTAGCCCGCTAGCTGCGGCTGGGAATGTGGATTTAAAGCCGGGCAAGTATGCCCTGACGATCACATATGAGGTGCAAGACCTGCGGCAAAATCAATCGCGGAGCGGCGCCCGATGCATTACCCCACTCGATTTAGAGAATCCAGAAAGCATTTTTAATGACCGTGTCGTTGCGGGAGCGAAAGACGAAGAATCCTGCTCGACTAGAAACCTCAGGAACGTTGGGGGCAAGATTTCGTACGACGCGGAGTGTTCGAACCGCGTGGTGCATGTCGAAGGAAGTCTCAACCACACGGAATTCTCAGTGGTGAGAACCGTCAAACCGAAGGCGAGCCACGGCGTCTCTCTCAAATTCACGCTGAGAGGCAGACGGACTGGAGACTGCGCGACGATGGGGGAGCGTCGATGAGCTCAATTCACGTTCGTGTTCTGCGGCGAGTGCTTTTCGCTGCCACCGCGCTATCACTGACCATCGCGTCAGGATGCAGTCTCGGCTCACGCACCGGGACCGGCGAAGCCTCGCCAAGCTCTGGCAACATAAGTCACCCAAGCGATGAGTTCAACCCCACCGGTGCCAGCGTCTGCCTGCAGCAGATGGTGAAGGACCCGGCTGGACCGTTCCATGTGTCCTTTACGAAGAAGTCGTCCGATCGGAACGCGTCAAGCGTTGAGGCAGATGTTACGCCCGCATCGATTGAGTTCACGAAACATGAAACTACCGCCGGCCAAACATCCACCACCACAAAGCATCTGGCGCATTCGCAGGTATCCGAGATGGACATTGATAGTCTGATGGGGCCAGTGCCGTGGCATGGGGAACTCGTGGCTGCGCAAGACGCTGCGAGGGCAGCAGGGGTGGAAAGCGTCAACGGTTACAACGCGATGAAGTACTCGATTGACACGGCGAACGAGCCCGCGGCACAGAAAGCCACCTTCCTGTCGCTGCTGGCGGTGAAGGACTACAAAATCGTGGGGTCTCTGTGTGGGTGACGCGCGATAACGGCTGCCTGGTCAAGTACGCCATCGACTCCGAGGAGAACAGCAAGAACGGCAGCGTTAAACAAACTCACTTCGAGGGCAACGTCACGAAGCGTTAGTTTCCTGCGAAGAAGAGGCAGGAAACACGCGGAGGACGCAAGTTTTGGCAAGGGACCCGACTTGGGAAGGAAAAAGACACAAACGAAAAGGAGCTTCACATGGCGACTTGTGTTAAGTGCGGCGCGGCGCTAGCGGACGACAGCGCCTTCTGCGGAGCGTGCGGGCAGCCCGCCAAATCACAGGCGAGTACGGCGGTGCCGGCAAGCAGCTCAGTGGCAGCCGCTCCGGCGGTCGCCGGGGGTGGCGTCGTTTCCGGCGGCACGGGGCTGGCGATGAATCTGGCGGCAGCTCTTTCATATGCGCTTGGTGCGATTACCGGAGTCCTCTTTCTGGTGATCGAACCTTACAAGAACAACCGGCTGGTCCGTTTTCACGCAATCCAATCAATTCTCTTCAGCGTCGCATGCATCATTTTCGCGATTGTGTGGAGCATCATCGTGGGAATCCTCGTAAGCATCATGGGATTTTGGGTGCTCACAGTCGATGTGCCGCTGCGGCTGTTGATTGGGCTGGGGATTTTTGCGTTCTGGCTCTATCTGATGTTTCAGGCGTACAGCGAACGCGAATACCGCATTCCGTGGCTTGGCGATATTGCAGCGAAGCAGGTCAAGTAACAAGAGTCGGATCGAAAAAACGGAGCCCGTCGCTGACCGACGATCGAAACAAGGGGTTGCGGAGGTCTCAATGAAGCTACCAGTTCGGGGATTTTGTGATTGGCCGAAGATCGGCATCACCTTGCGGCCCGTGATGGCAATGTTCGCAGTGGCTCTGTTCGCAGTCTCGGGTTGCAAACAGAAAACCACTTCCATGGCTCAGACGGGTTCGACGAGCGCGACGGGTGTGCCGAGTCAATTTCTTGATTTGCGCAACATGCCGGGAACTGTTTTTGATGTCACCTACACGCCGAACACGGTGCGCATCGATCTTCCCACTGTCCAGCGAACTCTTAAAAGCGTCAGCAGTGACGCCAAAGTGTTCCTTTTTGAGGCCTCGGATCCGCGCATTCGCGATCTCAAAGAAGGAAAAATCATGTTCCTTGAGCACCTCGGCGTCCGTCGCGTAGTCGGGACGGTGAATCAGGGCGCTCAGATCGCCGTGGTAACCGACGAGGCTGCTCTTACCGACTTCATAAAGGATGGAAAAATTGAATTTTCCGTTCCCATCGACTTCCGCAAAATGAGCGCGCAGGCGTTGCCTCAATTTCGCCCGCCTGATTTGCTGGCAAAGCTCCGCGCCAGTTTTTTTCCTACCGTTTATGCGAGCGAAGAGAACAAAGCCTCGATAGGCCTTCACACAAAGGGAGAAATCGATAATTGGGAATTTGAAGTAGAAGGCGAACCCGAGGGTGAAGGATTTTCATTATCTCTGGACGTTGGCAAAAAGCTCGCCGGCCTTACAGCCAGTATCAAGATTAAAGGGGAATTGAGCAAGATCACTACGGCGTTCAAAGCTGTGGTTTCCGGTGGCGCGATCCAAGATTTCGAATACAACACGCCACTGCAGGGCAAACTACACGTTTCTTGGGGAGTACTGACAAGCGGCGAGAACGGCGGCATTGGAGAATCGCGTCTGAAACTGCCCCCATTTGCGAAGGACGTTTTTGATGTTTACGGCCTGCCGTTGCTCTTTCGAATCGACGAGGCCCTGATTTTCAAGCCTGGCTTTGGAGGCAAAAAGGACGCCGCGGAAGGAGGGCTCGACGTCACCTTTGATGGCACGGGGGGCTTGTCCGTTCACGGAGCAGAGAACGGCGGTTCGCAGAACATGCCCGAAGGAACAATGACCGGGGAGCCGGCGCTGGAGAAAACCACGGCGGAATCCCTGGCGGCGCACGGTGTGGTACTTGCGATTGACGCGCCGAAGGTTTCCATTTCTCTGGAAACGGAAAGCATCAAGGAAGCGATTCAGGAAGCGGTTCCTGGAGCAATCCTCGATAAAGCCGCGGAAGCACTTGAAGCAGCCGGTCTGGGCGGTTTGATCAAGAAAGTCAAAGAAGACTTTTTCAAGATCGAGGGCGCCGCATATGTGCAACTCGTAACCGAATTCGACTACGCCGGATCCGGACCCTTGAGCATTGTGCCTTGTTCGATGACCCACCTGAATTTTTTCGCGCAGGCCGGCGCTGACGCTCAATTGCTCGCCATCAAGGGTGAAGCTCCCAAACTCGACCTATACAAGACCAGCAAGACAATACGAGACCCGGACATCGATGCGTGCGGACAGAAATAGGGTAGTGGACACGGTAAGAAAGGGAGAAACGAGATGAGATCTTTCGCAAGTGCCAAACCATTTTCGCGGGGTGGCCTGGCGGTCGTGGCCGCGCTGGCGTTGCTGGTTGCATCCGGATGCAGCAGCGGGCCATCGTCAAACGGCGCGGGGCAGGCCTCTGCCGACGGCTCCAGTGCTCACCTTGATGTTGGTTGCATGCTAGACCATGTCGATAAGCCTACTGAGCCTTTCCACTACTCATACAAGTACTCGGACTCTTCCGTCTCGGTGGACCACGAAGCGGACGTCACGCCTCAGGCCATGGACATCGTGTTTAAGGATCAATCCGGATCCCACTCGCTTCACGCCGTGCGCTCAGACGAGAACAGTTGGAACAACGCGCTCCTCGGGCTGTCCAGTTTGAGCTTCACCGGCATGACCGGCAGGCTCGCCGGTATCGAGGGCACTTCCGTAATCGTCCCCAAGGGCGCCGAAAATTTGAACGGCTATGCCGTCACGAAATACGCCATCGATTCCGCCGGCGCCAGTTCCTCGGACCAGAACACATTCGAGACTCTCTTTGGCCCTGGCAGCTTTGAAAAGGGCACGATCTGGATGGGCCAGGATGGTTGCGCTGTGAAAGTCATTCTGGATGAGGGACTTTCTCAAACAAACGGCGCCGTCGAGAAAAGGCATTTCGAAATTGCGAGGGTCAAGAAATGAGGTCTGCTGAGGCGCCGATTTGCTAGGCCAAGAATGTGCGGCTGAATTTGCGATGCACTCGTAACCGGGGGTTGTGATGGCGACGACTTGTAGCCAGTGTGGAACGGCTCTGACTGAGCACGATGCGTTTTGCACGAAGTGCGGAGCGCGGCGAAGTGATGCGGCCGCGTCGCCCGCCAGCCGCTATTGCACGAGTTGCGGCACACCTCTATCGGGAAGCAAGTTCTGCACGAAATGCGGCGCACCCGCAGGCATCAGCTCAAACACCGCCGCAGGTAGCGCCGGCGATTCCGCAGGAGTAGCGTCGGTGGATGCCTCCAGCAGCGCAACGCCCAAAGCCGCGCCGCGGTCCGTGGCGCCGCTGGCGACCGTTGCTCCCGCTGCGAAATCGACGGCGCCCATTCCGAGAATTGCGATAGCCGCCGGGGCCGTTGTTGTGCTCCTCGTCGTCGTCGTGGTGGCGGGGTTCATCTACGCTACGCATCGGGCAAAACAGAAAGTCGCCGAACTCGAGTCGGCAGACAACACTCAGAAAAGCATTGCTGATCTAGCCGCAGCGGCAGACAAAATGTCCCAAAAGGCGAAGCGGCAAGCGGCGATTCCGACTAATGCGCCCGCTGCCGCGGCTTCAGCACCTGCGGCGCCATACGGATATACGCTTGACGCGAACGGCAAGCTGGTGCCTGCCAGCGCTCCAAAGACTGAGGCTGAGGCCCATCCGATGCCTAAGGCCGATCCGGTAGTGCCGGTTGCCGCTACAGGCACACAGGCGCACGACTGGGCATTGAAATACGAACGCACGGAAGGTGGGGCTGAAGCGGACTTGGTCGTGCGCACGGGAGACATCAATAATCTTGGCTTCGGATGGCCAACGGGATTCGATCCGTTTTCCGGCCAGTCGACGCCGCCTCACCAATGGCCGGACATCAACAATATTCCAGCCGGAGCACCAGATGGAACGGACCGCATAATGTTGGGCACTAGTGTAATGCCGGTGCACATGGTCACAGAGCACGTCACCGGTCAGGCGGATCGAATCGTGATCGATTCCGTTGTGAAGCAGATCGGAGGCGACGGGTATAGCGGCGCGCTCGGAGAATGCTATGGAATACGAAATGCGCTGCCAAATAATATACCGGACCCTATACCGGCTAGCCTACGAGACCAAAAACCAGCCTACCTCGTGGTGCCGCCCTCGAGTGCGGCGGGATGTACACGCGACCGCGAACTAACGACGCCGACGCCGATTGTCTTGGCCGTGGGCACGCTGCCAAGCAAAATCGACGCAGTCTTGTTTCAGCTTTTCACGGATGATTTTCAACCTGTGCCCATGCATTCGCATTTCCAGGTGAGCTTGAACGGCACGCGGATTCCGAGTTTCGAGTACGCGATAAACGCGCTGGACCAGAGCGGACCCATCGGCAAACTGGTGAGTTTGAAACTGCTGCCGGAATATTTCCCCTTGCTGAAGTCGGGCACGGTCAAGCTGCTGATTGATGATCCCACGACGCACGTGCCGGACGGTTACGCAGTTGACTTCGTGCGCATTCTGGTGAATCCGCACAATTTCAAATATCAGGTGTCGCTTACTGCTAGCGTGGTGGACGCGGACAAGCACACGCCAATTACGGGCGCGACGGTGACCGCCGCGCTCGAATCGGCCGCGACCGACCGACTTGGAAAATGCAAGCTGGCGGGAATGCCGGCGGGACTGGTAACCGCGACGGCCAACGCCCCGGGTTACGACGAAAACTCCGTGCCCGTGGATTTGGTGGCCGGCCAAAGCGGCAATGCCGAAATTCAACTCCATCGCCATCAGGAAAGCACGGCGGCTCTGGAGCAATCCATCGCGCGGACCGGCACGGCGACGATTTACGGTATTCATTTCGACACGGGTTCGGCAAAGCTCAGGCCAGACAGCACTCCGGCGCTCAATGCGGTCCTCGGGCTGATCAACAATCATCCTGGATCGCGCTGGTTTATCGCCGGGCACACGGACAATCAGGGCAATGCCGCTCTCAATCAGCCGCTTTCCGAGTCGCGCGCCAAGTCTGTTGTCACGTGGTTGAAAGCGCACGGCGTGGAGGTGAATCGCCTGGTTCCGCAAGGGTTTGGCGCGACGCGGCCGGTTGCGGACAATTCAACGGCCAACGGAAGAGCGTTGAATCGCCGCGTCGAAGTTGCGCTTGCTGCAAAGCAATAGCAAGGTTATAGAAGGGTGTCCGGGATTTAACAAAATTCTCAAGGAGGAAGGAAATGCGAACAATGATTTTGTTGGGCGCTTTTTGTTTGTCGGCGACGGTGCTGTTGGCGCAGACCCAGGAGAAACCGGAGCAAAGGACGCCCTCAAAAAGTGCGGCGTCGAAGGCGCCGGGTGTAAATCGGGTTCCAATGGATGTGAAACTGGGCCTGTGGCAAAGCACCACGACGATAACCGTCTCTGGCGGCTTAGGCTTACCGCCGGAAGTGGCTGCCAAGTTGACGCCCGAACAGCGGGCGAGGTACGAGGCGGCGATGCAGAACCAGGCTGGTGGACATACTTCGACGCTCACGAAAAAGAGCTGCCTGACGCAAGAGGACCTGGCCACCGATCCCTTTGGCAACGAAAACGCCAACGATGAAAATATCCACTGCCATGGAACCCTGCTGAAATCAACGAGCACAGATGCCGTGCTCCAAGAAACCTGCTCAGGCGAAGCAAGCATGACCTACACGATGAAAATTCACGCGGCGGATCAAGAGCATGCGACCGGAACGGGCACGGGCAGTGCCACAATGGGCGGGCGCACGATGAATTCGAGCGTGAAATTCGATTCCAAGTGGCTCGGCGCGACGTGCTCTGCTAAAGATGAAAATTAAGAGGAAAAGCTAGCGCGACCAGGACGCCGTCAGAATCGGCTGTGACCTAGCCGTGGCAGCACGAAATGGCGGGATTCCGTCCTGGCGTCTTCGGTCGTAACCGCAGAAAGAGAGCCAGCACATGAACCGAACGGCGCTTCACAAGTTACGCTTGCTTGCATGGCCACTGGCCGGGCTGTTACTCGCCGTAGTTTTCGGATGTAACTCGCCTGTTCCTCCGGGGTCCCAGGAAGGCACCGCCCAAGCTCCATCAAAGGCCGTGGCTACAGCTCCAGCCAGTGATGACCCAGGGATTGATCTCGAGTGCGCGGCGGACCGCATCCAAAAAGCGCCCGCGCCGTTTCACTGGTCATACAAGAAAATTGTCCCGCCGCAGACAAATGCTGACTGGGAAGCCGACGTGAGTCTGGATTCCATTGCCGGCACGGTGATCGACAGTTCCGGCACGCGCGCGATTCATGCGGTTCGCTCCGATAACACCAGTTGGAACACGGCCATGCTCCTTTTGACTGGGCCGCTTCCCGCGAGCACATTCGCACTCGTGAACAACTCATCAGCTACGGCGCGCACCGGTACGGAAAATGTAAACGGCGAATCCACAATCAAATACGCGATAGACACTTCACGAGACACGCCTGCCGATGCCTCCTTGATCAAAAATATTCTGGGCGCGAACGGGTTTGTGAAAGGCTCCGCCTGGGTGACGCCGGACGGATGTCCTGTGAAGTTCGTTCTTGACGTGGAACAGCACCTCCATGACGGGAGCGTGGAGAAGGAACATTACGAGGAGAATGTGACCAAGCGTTGACGTTTCGCACGTCTCTCAATTCGCGGTATCTGGCGCTGAAGAAAATATCATGGAAAATATCGCCCAACGCGCACAGTCTTTCCAGGGAAAACCTCACTTCCGATTAGGATGCCTCGGGCAGATGCTCGCGTTAATTGGGATCTGCGTAGCGGTGCTGCTGATTTACGCTGCTCTGAACCCCTGGGCGTTTTTTATGGGCGGAAGCTTTCATCCGCTGGGATATTGGGAGGGCTGGGGCCTAATGAAGTCGAAAACTACCCGTCTTACCTTCGCAAACTGAGGACATGCAGGTGACCTTGCATGAGGCCAGCTATTCGCAGTTCAAGGCGGCCTGCTCGGAAACCAAGGCGCTGAAGCTGAAGAAAAATGCAAAGTGCAAAGATGGGTGATGCTTCCATGAACGCCGGCACAACTGCAGCTCCGATGATTGGCCCTCGCGACCGCGAGAGTTTTTTCGAAGCGCAAAAACGAAACCGTCGCGCGACTTGGCGGCTTTCCGCCGTGTCGGTCGCGGCCGCAATGGTGATGGGCATTCCGTTGGCGCTAACTATCACACCGCTGCTCTATGCCGCTGCATTGATCGTCGCGGATATCGTCAATCTTTGGACGCCGCTGCCGCCCGCTTTTTGGCAGCTTGCCCGCGAAGTCGCCCGCTACGGAATGGTCGCGTTAGGCGCATTGCTGCAGGGCAAGCCTGCCAATCCGCAGGCGCTTGCGCTGGGCGTGGCCGTGTTGCTTTTGCCCGGCGCGATTTTGTCCGTTGGGCTGTGGCTGGGCGTGAATGCCTTATTCCGGCGCGCGGGCGTTGGCGGAGCGCTGCTGGCGCTGAAAGCGCGCGAACCGAATCCATCGGACCTGAGAGAATTGCAATTGTCTGACGTGGTGCAGGAAATGGCCATAGCCGCGGGTTTGCCGGTGCCCCGCATCATGCTGATTGACGCGCAAGCCGCAAATGCGGCGGCAATCGGAACATCACCGAATGATGCGCACGTTATCGTTTCGCGAGGACTAATCGAGCAGCTCAATCGCGATGAATTAGAAGGCGCGCTTGCGCATTTGGTGGCGTCCATTGGCAACGGCGACCTCCGTATCGCTTTTCGAGTCACGAGCGTTTTTGAAACTTGCGGCCTGCTGATCGCAATCGTCAACTCCCCGTTTGGCGGCAGGTCGCGCCGCACGCTGTGGCGAATTGTCCGTTTTGCGTTCTCGACGAAAAAGAACAGTGAGGGCAGCGCTCGGGAAGCAGCGGCCGTGGCTGCGCTGCTCACGCGCGTCGCAAACCTTGAAACAGATGATATCGACAGGATGCTCGACACGACCTCATCCAAGAAATCGATATTTCGGTCCATTCGCAACTTCCTGCTCTTCCCGATTTTCTTTACCAATCTCGCGATCAAGCTATCGCTGTGGTTCTTCTCGTTCAGCATGCTGGAACCGAGCATGGCGCTGCTGTGGCGCAAGCGCATATACCTCGCCGACGCTTCCGCAGTACAACTCGCGCGAAATCCGGACGGGCTTGCGGAAGCACTGCGGAAACTCAATGCTGACCGCGGCCCGATTTCGGGAGGAGAATGGGCTTCGCATCTATTTCTGGTGAACCCTGCGGGAAGCGACCGCGTGGACGACCCCAAGGCAAACGCCGCCAACCAGCAGATGCTCGCGCAAATCTGGGCCGCATCGCAAAATGCCAGCACTGGCAATGTATCGCCCTCCGCACCGTCGCCCAATATGCCGTTTGTCACGAACGAACTTTTCGCCACCGGACGCGCGGCCATGGCCGGAGATCAAAATGCCCTGGCTCGAATGATGGCGTTTCGCCAGGCTGCGGCAACGGCGCTCGGCAAACCTGTGGAAGAATTGCCCAATCTTTCCGATCTCGCCCCGGCGCAACACGGCGATAAGGCGGCCCTGGAGCGTCTCTCGGAATTCAGCAACAAGATGAAGACGAACCAACCGGCCGCAAGTGATTTGAGCGAATCTTCGGAAGTTTCAAACGGCAGTTTCGTCGGATTTTTTCCCTCGTTGAAGCGGCGGCTGAAACGGCTCGACCGCATGGGCGCGCATGTGGAGCTTGAATCAGACGGGGGCAAGGCCTGGATCGTGATTGCCGTGCTGTCGGTATTTCTAGGGCCGTTCGCATTGCTCGCCGCGGCGCTGTTTCTGTTGCTCATCGCCATTATGACGATGGCGAGCCTCGTATTTATGGCGGTCTGGATGGCGGTGATTCACCAACTGTTTGTGGTTTTCCTGCATCGTTAGCGGCGGACACTCATGGAGGGCAGGCTACAAAACGTGTCACCCTTATGGCTGATTGTCGTTGGATTGTTGGCAGCGATGCTGCTCGTCTGGTTTATCGCCGTATTCAATTCGTTGGCGGCTCTGCGTGTTCGCGTTAAGAACGCCTGGGCGGATATTGATGTTCAACTGAAGCGCCGCCACGATTTGATCCCCAATCTTGTCTCCGCAGTGCAGGGGTACATGACACATGAACGATCGACGCTCGAGGCCGTCACGGAAGCGCGCACGAAAGCAGTGGCGTCGAGCAAAGCGACCGTCGCCGATCGCGCTCAAGTCGAATCCGCATTGACTGGGGCGCTATCGAATTTGTTCGCGGCGGCTGAACAGTACCCACAATTGCGGGCAGTGGAGAGCGTGCAGTTGTTGCAGGAACAGCTCACGTCAACCGAGGACCGCATTGCCTTTGCGCGGCAGTTCTACAACGACGAAGTAATGAAGTTTAATACCGTTCAGGCGACATTTCCGCGGAATGTCTTGGCGGGCATGCTTGGTTTTTCACCGGCGACCATGTTCGCTGCCGAGGAGGCTGAGCGCGCGAACGTCCAAGTAAAAGTGTGAATATCAAGGCCGCCTTTCGCCCTCGCCGGGAAATCGCCGGCTTGCAAGACGATTGAATCCAGCTAAACTGATGGCTCATGGCAAAGGTTTACGCGGGAACGTCGGGGTGGTCCTACTCCCAGTGGAAGCCGCGCTTCTACCCTGCGAAACTCGCTTCCTCGAAATTCCTGAGCTACTACTCGACGCGCTTGAATTCCGTCGAAGTGAATTACACGTTCCGGCGTCTTCCGACCGAAAGCCTGTTGACGCGCTGGATTTCGGCGACGCCGGAGGGATTCAAGTTCGCGGTGAAGGCGCACCAAATGATCACTCACATCAAACGCCTGAGAGATGCGGGTGAGTGGGTGGCGCGATTCGTCGATTCCGTGAAGCTGTTGCATGAGGCGAATCGGCTCGGTCCGATATTGTTCCAATTGCCGCCGTACCTGAAATGCGACGCGGAATTGCTGACGAGTTTTCTCGAAAATATCCCCCGCACGATACGAGCGGCGTTTGAGTTCCGCAACGAGTCGTGGTTTTGCGAGGAGGTGTTCGCTGCGCTGCGCGTAAAAAACGCCGCCCTTTGCGAAGCGGAAAGCGACAAATTGGAGACGCCAAGTGCGGAGACGGCGGATTTCTCCTACCTGAGGCTCCGCAAGGAAAGCTACTCGTCCAAAGCTCGTGAATCTATTGCGAAGAGAACGAAGCTGCTCGCCGGGCGAGGCGACGTTTTCTTGTACTTCAAGCACGAGGACACGCCGGAAGGAGCGCTCTACGCAGAGGCATTGCTTGAGGCGTTTCAGACTGGGCCTTAGAGGTGTGCTCCCGTCAGATTGCCTCGCATGCGAATAGGCTACGGAGGCGCAGACCTACCGGGTTTTAGTACTTCCGTACCGCGTTTTTGCTTCTAAAAAAGTGACTTGGCTCCTATCGACCTTCCAGGGGCTTTTCCCCACAATGGGGTCATGTCAAACACAAACGTACTTCTCGGACAAACTTGGGCGGAGCGGCATTGGTGGTGCGTGGACTGTCGCGTTCCGACGGACCTGGACCGCCATGGGCGTTGCGGCAGCTGCGGGTCAGATGCGGTGGACATGATGATACGGCCGAATCCGATGGGGAAAGAAATGCGGCCGGCCCCGACCGTCTTCGAACGCCTGCCACAGTACACGCGCACGTCGTAGGGCCGTAGCTGGCGGTTTTTCGCCGGCTCAAGGCTTCCAGCCGTGCCGGGGGGCGGCGATGTTTTCGCGCTAGCTGGAACGACGATAGAAGCTCGCGAATGAACGCTGACTTACGGGCGCCTGCCAAGCGAACGGTTTTCCTGCGTGGGTCTCTTGCGATCGGCGGCGTTCCAATCGTCTGGCGGAAATGCAATATGCCAGAAGTATCCAGCGGGGCAGGCAAATTCGATTCCAGCCTGAATCTTTCCGCCTTCCGATTGCCCTATGTAAACAACGCGGCATTCGACTGCCTCTTGGCTTTTTGCATTGGTCAGCGTCAGTTTCTGCCCGCGGTCAACTGCTTTGGCTAAACGAACCATGCAGCCGTGGGCGTTTACTGATTCGGTGACGGCTCTCTCCTCAAACGCGTCTTTTCCCTGCTGCCCTCTGACAATTACCGGCATGGCGATATAGACGCGCTTGCTCCTGCGCGCATCGCCGCGGCGCGGATCAGGAGCATTCAATTCCGCCGGCGTTGGAAACGAAGCCGGACCAAGTTCTCGTGACGTGATTTCCTTCGGCGGAGCAGACGCGCCCCGGCCAGCAAACAACTTGTCCAAAACCATGGATGCCCCCAAACGGATGATGCCCTGCTTTGCCTCTTGCAGAAGAGGTTCCGTAGCGCTGCGTATCTATTCAGTCACTTCCCCGGTCCTTCGATTTCGAGGACACGTTTCGGGTGCCTGTCTTCAATTCCATGTTGAATTCGACAGCTTAGGCTCGACCGGTGATAGAGTCAGCGCAGAACGCAAGCGGCCGCGGACGTAAGGGGCAAATCGGCAAGGGTGTTTATGAAAGCTTCGCGGAAAACGAGCGTGGCGTCGCCGGCACAAACCGGCCCGTCAGGGCTGGCCGCGCGCCTGGGTTTGTTCGACGCCACGATGATTGTCATGGGCGGAATTATTGGCTCGGGAATATTCATCAACCCGTATGTAGTAGCGCGCCAATTACACACCGCGGCGCTGATACTTGGCGCATGGGTGATCGGCGGCGTGATTGCGCTGGCAGGAGCATTTATTTATTCGGAATTGGCCGCGCGCATGCCCAAAGTGGGCGGTCAATACGCTTACTTGCGGGAAGCTTATCATCCGGTCCTGGCATTTTTGTATGGATGGGTATTGCTGCTTGTGATTCAAACGGGTGGCATGGCGGCAGTAGCCGTCACATTTGCAAAATATTTTCTCGAGCTCACAGGACTTCATCTGGGCGAAGGTTTGATCGCGACGCTCGCGCTCGGATTGCTGACCGTTGTCAATTGTCTCGGCGTACGCGTGGGGAGCACAGTCCAAAGCGCTCTGATGGTGCTCAAGATTTTTGCGATTGCTGCGCTGGTGGGCTGCGGGGCGTGGTTCCTTATGCGCAGCGGAACGCCTGTGCCAGCCAGGTCTGCGCTGCTCGACCGGCCCGCGTCGTTCGGCTTGGTCACCGCAATGGGCGCCGCCCTCGTGCCGGTGCTCTTTGCTTACGGGGGATGGCAGACGGCGAATTTCGTCGCCGAGGAAGTGCGCGAGCCTCGCAAGAATTTGCCGCGAGCCTTGGTGATTGGGGTCATCGGCGTGGTGCTGCTCTATCTTTCCGTAAACGTCGTGTGCGTTTATGTGCTGGGGCCTGCTGGGCTCGCGGCGGCGACCACTCCTGCTTCGGCGGTGATGCGGGTGGCTTGGGGCCCAAAAGGAGCGGCATTGATTGCAGTAGGCATTGCCGTTTCGGCGCTGGGATTCCTCAGCCAGTCGATTTTGACCGCACCGCGCGTCTATTTTGCGATGGCAGAAGATGGATTATTTTTCCGCTCCGTGGGCTGGCTTGATCCGCACCGGCGCGTACCTGTTGTAGCGATCGCATTGCAAGGAGTTGCGGCCATCATCATCGCGCTTTCCGGACGCTATGATCAAATATTGAGCTACGTTGTATCCATGGATTTTCTATTTTTCGGCCTGACGGCGACCTGCCTGTTTGCCTTCCGGCGGCGAGATTTTAGAAGCGGTGAGCGCATCCACGAAAGAGGCCTGGCCCGAATGCCGGGCCATCCGGTTACAACTTTTCTCTTTGTCGCCGCGTCATGGCTGGTGGTGATCAACACAATTTTCAAGTACCCGCACAATACGGCAGTGGGGTTCGGAATTCTTTTTGCGGGCATACCCGTGTATTTTTTCTGGAGCGCGAAAAAGAGAAAGCGAGACCAGGAGGCGTGATGACGCGGAGAGAAATTCGTTCAACGTATCTGGAATGGGCGAAGTTGCGCTCACACGCCGAGTTCAATTTGGCCACGAGCGGCCTCGACGGTTACCCGCTGGCGGAGCTTCCCGTAAGAATCGACGAACTGGAAATCTCTGCCGCAGGCAGCTACGGCTATCCCCCGCTGCAAGACCGCGTAGCGAAGAAAAATGGAGTGGCTCCAGAGTGCGTAGTGGCAGCCAATGGAACCTCGATGGCAAATCATCTGGCGATGGCCGCGCTTCTCGAACCAGGCGATGAAGTGTTGCTTGAACAGCCGACTTATGAGCCATTGCTCACCGTCGCGGAATATTTGGGCGCCAAAGTACGCCGCTTCCCGCGGCGTTTCGAAGATGGTTTTCAGATCGACCCGCGCGAAATCGAGCGCCATATGACGCCCCAAACGCGGCTCGTCATCATCACAAACCTTCACAATCCCAGCGGCGCGCGGACTCCGGATTCAAAGTTGCGCCTGGTTGGCCAAATCGCGCAAAGCCGCGGCGCGCAGGTTTTGGTCGATGAAGTTTATCTGGAGGCGTGCTTTGATCCGAACGCACGCTCGGCATTCCATTTAGGACCCAATTTTATCGCGACGAGCAGCTTGACCAAAGCCTTCGGCTTGTCTGGCCTTCGCTGCGGATGGATACTCGCGCCCGCGCCGTTAGCGGAGCAAATGTGGCGGTTGAATGATTTATATGGCGTAATCCCGGCCCACGTTGCGGAGTTGTTGAGCGTAATCGCTTTTGATCACTTGGCGAAAATCGCGGATTATGCGCGCAAACGGCTGGAGAGGAATCGCCCCGCGCTTCAGAACTTTCTCGATTCTCGCAAAGATCTGCTCGCCATTCGCGTTGGCACAGGAACGACCTCTTTTCCCAACGTCGTCGCAGGTCGCGTCGATGCTTTCTGCCAGCTCCTGCGGGACAAATTTGACACGAGCATTGTTCCAGGCCGGTTTTTCGAAATGCCGGACCACTTTCGAATCGGCATTGGAGGAAAAACGGAAATGCTTGCCGAAGGCCTCAAACGTGTCGGACAGGCACTCGACGAAATGGCCGCCTGACTTGCCGGCTTCCCTGAAACGTCCTTCAGTCACCAACGCTTGCGACCAGAGAACCCATTGACTGCTTCGGCCGCAGCAGGCGAAGCAATGCCTTTGCCGGATGCGAAAGAGGACGATCGCGCCGGAAAATCAAAAACAAATCGCGCCGCAAGTGCATCTCCCGAATGCGAACTTCGACAAGTTGGCCGCGCTCCACTTCCACGTGTACGCACATTCGCGGGACAATCGCGACCCCCATGCCCATCTCCACGAACCGCTTGATGCTTTCAATTGTGGGCAGCTCAACTCCCATGCGCAGCGTTACACGGTGGCGCGCGAAAAGCTGAATGACGCGTTCCCGATAAGGCGACGCCACAATGTGCGCGATGAATATTTCCTCGCCAAGCTGGCGAATCGACACGCGACGATGTTTTGCAAGTTTGTGGCGTGGATAGACGACAAAAGCGAGATCGTCACGCAATAGCGCCGCCGCGGAGAGAGACGGCTCGGATGGCCGGTACGACGCAATGCCAAGATCGAGGCGGTAGTTCAAAATCTCCCGCGGGATGTCACGCGAATACACGCGATGAATGGCGATTTCAATTTTTGGATATTTCCGGCGGAAGCGCGCCAGTGCCGGAAGAAGCGCATGGATGGAACTTTCGTTGACGCCGAGAGAGAGGCGGCCGCGGCGAAGGCCGGAGAGGTCCTCGAGACTTCGTTTTGCCTCTTCGCGCAGGTTCAGCATCCGCTCCGCATATTCCACAAGTAGTGTTCCCGCTTCCGTGAGCGTACCCGCACCGGTTCCCCGCACAAACAGCGGCTGCCCGACCCATTGTTCCAACTTTCGCACAGAGATACTGATCGCCGGCTGCGTGCGATATAGCTTTTCTGCGGCACGCGAAAAGCTGCGCTCGCGCGCAACGGTTAAGAACACCTGTAAGGAACTTAAATCCATGTCGGCTTCTCCGTTTCTCTATATAACCAATGCTTATAGTTGTTGCAACAATTATAAATTGGACGATGCCGCTTCAATTGCGGTTCACTAACTTCCTGCTCAGAGGGGGAACTAATGGACACAGTTCAATTCTTCGACACCACGCTTCGTGACGGCGAGCAGTCCCCGGGATTTTCGATGAATCAGGGCGAAAAGCTCCGGTTGGCGCACAAGCTCGATGAATTGGGCGTGGATGTGATCGAGGCCGGCTTTCCGGTGGCCTCGTCCGGCGAGCTTGAATGCGTGCGCGCGGTTGCGGCGCAAATCCGGGGCGCGCGCGTTGCCGCACTCGCGCGGGCGCGCCGCGAAGACGTTGAGGCGGCGCTCACCGCTCTCGAGCCGGCGGCACGTCCACGCCTGCACATATTTCTGGCGACATCGGATCTGCATCTTCAGGCGAAGTTGCGCATTTCACGGCAGGAAGCGCTCGACGCCGTGTCGCGTTGGGTGCGCTACGGATGCGAGCACTGCGCCGAGGTTGAATTCTCGGCCGAGGATGCGAGCCGCAGCGACATTCGCTTTTTGCTCGACGTGATGGAAACAGCAGCCGAAGCCGGCGCGACAATTCTGAATATTCCCGACACAGTCGGCTACAGCACGCCCGAAGAGTACGGCGCGATTTTTCATCGGCTGCGCAGCCATCTCGGCAGGCGCGAAGAAGTTATTCTCAGTGCGCATTGCCATAACGATCTGGGCCTGGCCGTCGCAAATTCCCTCGCCGCGGTGCGCGCGGGCGCGCGGCAAGTCGAATGCACAATTAATGGCATCGGAGAACGCGCGGGAAACGCTTCGCTGGAAGAGCTTGCGGTTGCGCTGGCCGTGCGCCACAGTTTTTTTGGAGTGCGTACAAACGTGCATCTGGAGGAAATATATTCCGCGAGCCGCATGCTGTCTGAAATCACGGGCGTGTCCGTGCCTCCGAACAAGGCGGTGGTCGGTGCAAATGCGTTCGCCCACGAAGCGGGCATCCACCAAGATGGAATTTTGAAAAATCCCCTGACATACGAAATTATCCGGCCGGAAGCTGTGGGCGTCCCGGCCCGGCGGCTGGTGCTGGGCAAACATTCAGGCCGCAACGCGCTGCGCACGCGCATCGAAGAACTTGGCTACCGCTTGAGTGACGCGGAACTCGTCGAATGCTATCGTGCGGCCATGGGACTCGCGGATTCTGCAAAGGACATCACGGATCGCGACCTGTTGACGTTTGTGCACCAGGCACGGCGTGGACGTTTGGCCCCGAGTGTTCCGGGAGAACCTGACGTGATGGCCGCGGCGAGCAAAATTCAATGACTGGCATTCGCAAAACGATTGCGGTTCTGCCGGGCGACGGTATAGGCCCGGAAGTAATTCGCGCCGCCATCTCCCTCGTCGAGGAATGCGCGCGTGGGTTCAGCCATCGCTTTGAGTTCGTCGAATTGCCGTTTGGCGGCGCGGCGATCGATCGGTGCGGCCGGCCGCTTCCTCCCGAAACGATGGATGGCTGCCGCAAAGCGGACGCAGTCCTTTTGGGCGCCGTCGGCGGCACCAAATGGGATGGCCAGCCGCTCGACCGGCGTCCCGAAGCCGGCCTGCTCGGACTTCGCAAAGAGCTGGGTCTTTATATCAATGTGCGGCCGATACGCTTGCTGGAGCCGTTGCGCGGAATTTCTCCGTTGCGGATGGAATCAAACGCGACAATCGACATGGAAATTGTTCGCGAACTCGCCGGCGGGATTTATTTCGGACCGCGAAAGAGCACCGGCTTGAATGGCGACGAAGTGGCATCGGACACGGAAATTTATTCCTCGAAGGAAATCGAACGGGTGGCGCTGTATGCCTTTCGTCGCGCAGCCGCGCGCCGGGGTCAACTGGCGAGCATCGACAAGGCGAATGTGCTGCTCAGTTCAGGGCTATGGAGAAAAACAGTGCAGCGCATCGCCAAGGATTTCCCGGAAGTACAATCTGAATCGCTTTACGTTGACAATGCGGCACTGCAAATCATTCTTCGTCCGGCGCAATTTGACGTGATTCTCACCTCGAACATGTTCGGCGACATCTTGAGCGATGAAGCGGCGGCACTGGTGGGTTCGATTGGCTTGATTCCGTCGATGAGTCTGGGCAAAGGCACAGCGCTCTACGAACCGATTCATGGGTCCGCGCCACAGCTCGCCGGGAAAGATTCCGCGAATCCTATCGGTACGATTCTCTGTACGGCGATGATGCTGCGCGAATCGTTTGGCCTGGCTGCGGAAGCGGCGGCAATCGAAAAAGCCGTTGCTTATGTGCTTTCGCGAGGTTGCCGCACACCAGATATTGCCAAGCGGGGCGCGGAGACCGTCGGCTGCACCGAAATGGCTGCGCGCATTCGAGGAGCGCTGGCTGAATCGCTGGCGGAAACTGAACGATACGGTTGGGGCGTCTAAAGAGCGCTTAGGATTTCCTCAGGACCAGGCAACTTGCTATCATGTCGTGAAGAGCCTGCTTTTTCGCCGTGAATCCCGCCATGATGTAACCAATCCAAAGCGGAATCAGGCCGGTGATGAATTTCGCGAAGAAACGGCCGCTGGCTCGCGCGAAGGAAACCGGCTGATACTGCATATCGGTGACGATCAACCCCATCGCCATTTTTCCCAGCGTTCCTTGTGAGGGAGAACTCTCCATCCACGCATAGTAAAGCCAAATAATGACTGTGGCGACGACCGAGATGCCGAAGATGATCAGGAATACCGCGCCGCTCACGAGCACATCGGGCGAGGGCGGCCAGCTTAGCTTGGGAAAAGGGCCGGCAATTCTTATAGCCAGGAGCACCGCACAAAAGATCATGAAATAAGCAAAACAAAGGATTACGGCGTCGATCAAATAGGCCACGAATCGCAGCCAGAAGCCCGCATAGAAAAGCCGCGGCGGCGCGTAGACGGCTCCTGTGGTGGATGCCGGCGCCGATTGGTAAGCCGTGGCGAGCGCCGGAGGAACGGATACAACCACGGGCTTGCCGCATTGTACGCAGAATGTCGAGCCTTCCAGGTTAGCTC
>JBOGNJ010000174.1:0-8252 GCA_050746905.1 Candidatus Acidiferrales bacterium | reverse complement strand
GAGCTACAAAACGCAAAGTACGAAAAACGAAACTCGAAACTCGAAACTCAAAAAATCAAACCACGGCTATGACCGTAAGGCTAAGAGCTCACGTAAGCCATGAAAGCGCCTGTCCAAGCCATTCGCTGAGGAAAAGCCAGATGTTCGACAGTTTTCGAGTGGCGCGCGTGTCAGGCTCGGCCGTCTTGCTATTGTTGTAAAAATTGCGATCCATCCAGATTCCGTATTGCGGATCGATTTGCGCCCAGACGATTTTCACGGGCTTCGTGTACGAATAGCGAATCCAGCGGTCTTTGCCATCCCAACGCTCATGCGCGATTTCGCCATTGTCGAATTTCACTTCGACGCCCACGGGACAAATGAAACTACCAATGCGATGAACGACAACCGTGTCGCGATATTCTTCCGGTGATTTCTTTTGCGTGGCCGCTTTTTCCTGGTACCAGTTCACGGGATCGGAACGGATGTTGCGAACTTCGTAGTCAAGTACCTGCGTGCCCTTGAAGGCTTGATCGAAATACCAGCTCAAATCCTGCCCGGCGACTTCCTGAATCGTGTTCATGAAGTCGGTACCCGTGGGATGCTTGAAGCGGTAGCGCATGAAATAAGTGCGCATGGCCTGGGCCATTTTTTCGGGGCCGATAATTTTTTCGAGCGTGAGCAAAACGGTCGCGGTCTTGCCGTAAGTGACGCCGCCGTATGCGCTGTCGTTCATGTATTGCCAGCCGAAACGCGTGAGCGGATCTGTGTCAGGCTCGGATAAATAGCCGAGGCGCTGCTGCTCGTAATCGCTCATCTGTGCGAAGGGGAAGTTGATGGTCGAAGTTTTTTGCCCGTAGAGCGCGGCCATGATTTTCGCTTCTGTGTAGCTGTTGATGCCCTCGTCCATCCATGCTTCCTCGAATTCATTTGTGGCGACCATGGCGTACCAATATTGATGGCCGAATTCGTGCTCGACCACGATTTCAGGCTCCAGGACGCCTTTGGGCGTCAGCAAATCAGGACCCGTGCCTGCGGTGATCAGCGTCGGATATTCCATTCCGCCGGCATCTTCGCCGCCATGCGGAGGATCGACGATGGTCAGGCGATCGTAAGGATACGGGCCGTACCATTTATCGAAAAGTGTTAGCGTGCCTTTGACCGCCTTGATGTAACGCGGCGCCGAATCCATGTGCCCCGACGACATCAGCACGTGAATTTTCACCGTGCCGGCGCTGCCCGTCCACGAATCCTCGACGTCGGTGAAATGAGGGCTGGCAGTCCACGAAAAATCAATCACGTCCTGGGAATGGTAGGTGAGCGACTTCGTGCCGTCGCCGTTGTTTTCGCTGGCGACCAGGTCGCCGCCCGCGCCGACGATTTCGTTCATGGGGACGGTGACGCGAACGTCGTACGTGCCGAAGTCTGAGAAAAATTCCGTCGTGGCGTGGAATTGGTGGCAATTCCACGCATTCTTCCACCACACGCCGACTTTCGGGAACCACTGTCCGACCATGATGAAATCGCGTTTGTAGCCGGTGCGCTCGACGACTTCGGGAAGCTGGTCGTGAAATGTCATGCGAAATTGCACCGACGCGCCGGGAGCGATGGGCTTGGGCAGCGTGACTTGCATGACGGTGCGGTCGTTGGCGTTCTGGTCGTCGGGCTGGATGAATTGCATTTTGCCTGTGAGGTCGCCCATGCCCGCGACTTCGAATTTCGAAATCGTGATCGCGCCGTAATGTTTCGGATCCCAGCCCGAGCCGGCGCTTGTGCCGCGCGTCCCGGAGAGGCGGACTTCAGTCATGAAAGTGGACTTGGGCTGGAATGCGTTCAGGTAAAGGTGAAACGGAAAAGTCTGCTGCGGCTGGCCGGTGAGATTTTTGTAGTTCAGGTACTCCGTGGCATCGATCGTTTTCTTCGCCGCGTCGAGCTTCGCGTCAATTTGGTAATTGACGACGCGCGTGGAAAGCGGCGCGCCCGCGTCGGCCGGAGCGTAGAGCGGCGGAGGAGTGGACTGCGCGCGGGCAGATGCCGCCAGGAAAAGTGGCACGCTCGAAAGGACGATGGCGCAGAAAATCCAGCGATGCTTCATGCGTGCCTCCACGAATGCGGCAAATATAGGCCCGACGGCCTTGGCGCGGCAGAAGCATATGCCAGCAAGCCTGCGCGGGCAACGATGTTCTAATATCGGGCGCGCCTGCGCCGGCGTGCGCCATGCTTCACGGGCTTTACACACGGTAAACGACGCAAGTTGACGCTGCCGCGCGTGGTGGTTACACTAAAAATAGAGGCAGTGCAGCGTCCGCCTGTCTGCCGCAGTTCGCGGACGCAATTGCGCGGACACAATCTGTTAAAGACAGTCCGAGGGTCATGACCGCAGCTCCAGCATTACAACAGACGCGCCACCGCCAAGTGCTGGCCGAAGTGGTGCGCGCATATATCGAAACGGGCGAGCCGGTGTCGTCGCGCACGGTGGTGCGCATGCACGCCGAGCCGCTGAGCTCGGCGACGATTCGCAACATCATGGCCGACCTCGAAGACGAGGGCCTGCTGTACCAGCCGCACACTTCGGCGGGACGCGTGCCCACTGCCTCGGCGTACCGTTTTTACGTGGAGCAAATCGCCGCGCAAGCCACGCCGCGCGTCGAGGATCGCGAATGGATCCGGCGGGAACTCGACGCGGCGACGACTCCCGAGGGAGTGATGGAGCGCGCCAGCAACGTGCTGGCGGCGGTTTCGCGCGGGCTGGGAATCATTGTTTCACCGCCATTGTCGCGGACGCTCGTCGAGCACATGCGGTTTCTGTTGCTGCCGGACGGCCGCGTGCTCGTTGTGCTGGTCACCAGCGGCGGAATCACGCGCGATAAATGCATTCGACCGGAGCGCGCTTTTCTGCAACCGGAATTGGACCGCATCGCGGAATATTTGAACAGCCATTACCCGCGCTGGACGCTTGAAGCGATTTGCGCGGACTTGCAGGCCCAGCTCGAACGCGACCGCGAACGTTACGAGAAGCTGGCGAGCGGCGCGTTGATGCTCTGCGATCCGAAATTGCTGGGAGAAGACGCCGAGCGCGTTGTCTACATCGGCGGCGCGGCGCAGTTCGCGGCGGCGGCGGAATTTCAGAATCAGGAGCAACTCGGCGAATTGCTGACGACCATTGAGGAGCGCGACCGCCTGATTGCGTTACTCAGCGGCTGCATCGAGGGGCCGGAGCCGGTGCACGTCGAGCTGGGCGTCGAGAAAATGTCGAACGCGGGGAAGCATTTGGCGCTGGTGAGCGCGGCGTACAGCCATGGTCAGGCGCGCCTCGGCGAACACGCTCGCGTGGGCGATCAGGCGCAAGGGACGCTTGGAATATTGGGGCCGATGCGCATGCACTACGAGCGCGTGATCACCGTGGTGGCGCTGATGTCGCAATTTTTTTCCGAGGAATCGAAGGGAGATAAACTGCCGTGAGCGGGCGTGGCGATTCGGAAAAGGAACAGGAACCGAAGGCGAGCGGCGCGCAAATCGAACCCAACGAAGTCGCGCCAACGGAAACCGTGGCGATTCCGGAACTCGAAAAGCTTACCGCGGAAAAAGCGGATTTGCGAAACACGCTGGTTCGTTTGCAGGCGGATTTCGACAATTATCGAAAGCGAATCGAGCGCGAACGCCATCAGGAGCGGCATCGCGGCGCGGAGAGTCTGGTCGAGAATTTGTTGCCAGTGCTCGATGCGTTTGACCGCGCCATTTCCGCGCATCCGGACGCGGCGCACGACGAGTACCGCACCGGATTCCAATTGATTCGCAAGCAATTGTTTGATGTGCTGGCGAAGCAAGGCCTCCAGAAAATCGAAACGGACGGCAAGCGATTCGATCCGCACATGCACCACGCGATTGAGCGTTTCGAAACCAGCGACGAGCCCGACGGCGCGATACTCGAGGAGTTGCAAGCGGGCTACATTTTCCACGGCAAAGTGCTGCGGCCGGCGATGGTGCGCGTCGCGGCGAATCCCGAGGGTGGGGATATCGCATCAAATTCGACAGCGAATTAATTTGGCATCGAATATTTTCGACATCGCATAATTCAACAAGGGGAATGAAATAAGAGCATGCGTTCGACTTCCAAAAACGACTATTACGAAGTGCTTGCGGTAACGCGCGAAGCCACAAGCGAGCAGATCAAGAGCGCGTATCGCAAAGCCGCGTTGAAGTGGCATCCCGACCGCAATCCGGAGAATAAAACGGACGCGGAACACCGGTTTCGCGAGGCGAGCGAGGCGTACAGCGTTCTTTCCGATCCGCAGAAGCGCGCGGCGTATGATCGCTACGGCCACGCGGGAATCAGCGGGCAGGTGTTTGACGCGAGCAGCTTTGGAACGATTTTCGAGGAATTTCAGGATGTCTTCGGCGACATTTTTGGCTTTCAGGATATTTTCGGCGGTGGCAACGCGGCTGGCCGGCGGCGCGGCGGACGTGCCCGGGCGCAACGCGGCGCGGATTTGCGTTATGACCTGAAACTGTCGTTCGAGGACGCGGCGGCGGGCGTTAAGACGAAAGTCAAAATTCCGCGCCTCGAAAATTGCGCGGCGTGCCACGGCACGGGAGCGAAGCCGGGAACCGGCATGGAGACGTGCGGGACTTGCAAGGGGCGCGGGCAATTGCACTATCAGCAGGGATTTTTTGCCGTGTCGCGGACTTGCCCGGCGTGCCACGGCGCGGGACAGGTGATTAAGGAAAGCTGCGCGGAGTGCCGCGGGCAGGGAAGGATCGAGCGTTCGCACACGATTGAGGTGGCGATTCCGGCGGGCGTCGACAACGGAATGCGCCTGCGCGTTCCCGGCGAAGGCGAGCCGGGCGCGAATGGCGGTCCGGCAGGCGATTTGTACGTTTTCATCGAAGTGAAAGAGCATTCGTTTTTCGAGAGGCGCGGCGCGGATCTTTACTGCAGTATTCCCATCACTGTGTCGCAAGCGGCGCTCGGCGCGGAGATTCGCATACCCACGCTCAATGGAGACGAAAATCTCTCGATTCCCGAGGGCACGCAGCCGGGCACGCTCTTTCGCAAGAAGGGCAAGGGTTTGCCGGACCCGCACGGCGGCAAGGGCGACCTCTACGTGAATGTGCGCGTGGCGGTTCCGTCGAAATTGACGAAGGAGCAGAAGGCGCTCTTCGAGCAACTTCATCGCGTCGTGAAAGTCGAAAACAAGCCCGTCGAGCGCACCTCCACCTTCTTCGACAAAGTGAAAGACATCTTCAGCTGACACGTGCGCAGTCGATGGGTGGGCAAGATTCAAGTCCACCCATACGGAAATAATCATTACTCAGGACTTGCACCTGCGACCGCCAACGAGTTTGTGAAACTGTGGAAGGGGGAAGGGTCGACGTGTTACGATACTTTTTATCTGGTTTGCTCCTAGCGAGATAAGAGGGCACGGCAAAATGCTCAAGAAACTGGAAGTTCGTAACTTTCGAAGCATTGAGAACTGCGAAGTGGAGTTCGCACCCATAACGATCTTTTATGGGCCAACGTCGGCCGGTAAGTCGTCGCTATTCTATGCCCTTCTCGTGCTTCGAAATTTCATTCTAAACCCGAACCAAGCGCTGGACGGGTTGTTCAATTTGGGGTTCCAGAGTCTGGGCGGTTTCGACGCGTGCATCTTTGACCATGTGGTTTCTAAGGCTCTCGCGGTCACCGCGCACTTTGACCGTCGCAGTTACGGAGTGTTTCTTCGCAAGGCAGACGCCGATATCATCGAGACATCCGAATTCTTGCCGATTGCGACCAAGGTGCCAATTCCTTACGCGGTCAATCAGACGTTTCCATTTTCGTATGCCGACAAGGATGAGGAATTCACCATTAATTGGAACGGGTTCACCTGTAGCGTCATTCCGAAATCAGGCACACCAGAGACTCAAGCCAAAGCGGCAAAAATTGCCGAAGCTCTTAACCAACCCGTGGAGGCAATCAAGCGGATAGACGTTTGTCCTCATCGTCGCGGCTTCCTCAAGCCGAACTACTCTCCCTCTCAGATGACTCTAACACCCACGAGCGAGGACGAAGTTGCGACGTTGGTGATAAACGACCAGAACAGCCCACCTCGCATTTCGATCAACACTGTCGAGATCTTTGATCGTGATTTTCGCACCCATACGCTGCCCGGAACGGCTACGGTGTTGTTTCAAACAACTGAGCAAAAAGGCGCCCGAATTCCGGGGCTGCTCGTCAACGATGGGTTCGGCGTCAATCAAGTTGTTTACATGCTTGCAAAGATCCATAGATCCGACGTGGAAACAATACTCATTGAGGAGCCAGAGATTCATCTGCACCCTACGGTGATTCGGAAGTTTGTTCACGTTCTTGTTCAGCTTGCAACTGAGGAACGCAAACAACTGGCCTTCACGACCCACAGTGCTGACTTTCTCCTGGCAATGCTAGCCTGCGTAAAAGAAAAGCGATTGAGCGCGGACCAGATTCGGTGCTACCACGTCTCCCGCGATAAAAAACAGACTGTCTTTAATCACGAACCCGTCTCGAGCGACGGGCAGATCTCTGGCGGGCTGTCCTCCTTCATGGAGGGTGAGCTTCAGGATATTAAGTCGTTTCTTTCTGTAGCCGAATAGTTAAACGGTGCCAGTCTTTGTCATCAATGAGTGGCTGTGGTCTGACTTGCTCGGAACTAATAACCCACAGTTCCAGCGTGAATCCTTCTCCGTAATCGAGGAGCTCCCCAAATCGGACCATCGAATAGTGGTCATAGAGGGCAGCCCCTTCGACCGGAAGGCTTGGAGCCTTTGCAAGAACAACAACCCGATCGTTCAACGCATCGCCGGGGCGTACGTGGCAAACGTACGGCAGAACTCTGATCGATGCCTTCTACTAAAGCCAGACGCGGTTGTCGCCGTGCCGCCTGAACTTGCTCGAACTGCTAACCCGGACGATCACTACTTGATACAGGCCTTGCTTACCGTGGAAGGATCTATCCTTGTCACAACGGATCGCACACTTCACGAGATTGTCAGCGAGGCACGTCTATCCTGCTTGTTTCGCGCCGAATTTCTAAGAACCTATTTTTGACCCATTTTCTTTTGACTTTTAAGTAACTATATGGTACATAAGCGTTTCAGTTCGATTTCCAGCCGGACGGGGAACAGAAAAAAGGAGAAGAGAAAGGCGGGCCGCGGCGACGCGGCTTTTTGCTTTTTATGCGCCTCACAAATTCTAATCGAGGTAAATATGGGGAATTAAAACTTGATGTAACTGACACAAAACAAACGATCGAGGCCGTTTCTAATCGCGTATTTCTGCCGTTTTTTTTTGCATTTTACCCGATTAACTTTTGGCGCGTCAGGGACTCGGCGCGGGAGGCCGGACAGCAGGTCCCTGCCTGCGGCAGGCTAGCCTCACCACCGTTCGCGTATGGCGCAACCGGGTTCGGGATGACAACAAAAAAGCGGCAAGCGAGTGCGCAGCTGGAGATATCTTTGACTTTGTCGAAGAAGGAAGAGGAGCGGTCGAAAGCGAAGGGTTCTGATGCGGCGCCGATTCTTTGTCGAGAAATTTGATGGGCAGCGCGCGGAGATGCGCGGCGAGGCAGCCGAGCATTTGGGACGTGTGCTGCGCGCGGAGCCGGGGCAGCTTTATGAATTGAGCGACGGCGAGCAAGTGTGGCTCGGGCGCATCGAGAGAATTTCGCGGGCGCACGGAAAGGGCGCGGCAATTGAATTTGCGCTGACTGAGAAAATCGCGGCGGGAGAATCGGCGCTGCGTGTGAAGCTGCTGCTGAGCATCGTTAAATTCGAGCGCATGGAATGGTGCTTGGAGAAGGCGACGGAACTGGGCGTGGCGGAAATTGTTCCGCTGGCGGCGGCGCGAAGCGAGAAGGCGCTTATTTTGGCGGCGAAGAAACGCGCCGAACGCTGGCGGAAAATTCTGATGGAGTCGGCGCAGCAGTCGAGACGATTGCGGCCGCCAGTGGTGACGGAAATTGCGAAGACGGAAGACGCGTTTGCAGCGGCCGATGCGAGCCTGAAAATTATCTTCTCCGAGCGTTCGGACGCGAAGCCGCTGCGCGAAATTTTGCGGGGGGTATCCACCAAGGAAGTTTGCATCGCGATTGGTCCCGAGGGCGGATGGACGGACGCGGAATTTGCGGCTGCGGCGAAAAACGGCTTTCAGGAAGCGTCGCTGGGACGAGAAATTCTGCGCACAGAGACAGCCGTGATCGCGGCGCTGGCGGTCATCCGCTACGCAGTCGGATGACAGTCTGTCAGTGGAAGACGCC
>JBOGNJ010000173.1:0-5544 GCA_050746905.1 Candidatus Acidiferrales bacterium | reverse complement strand
CGGGACATTCCGTCGCCCACCGGCACGGAATACGTCTTGCGCACGAGCCTGGTCCTTCGCGATTCCACGGCAATGGCGCCGACGGGTGGCCGGGAGAAAGTAGCTGCGCTAAAGATACGAACCGAATAGAGCAATGGGCCGCCATCGCGAACGTGCCCAGCAAGAGAAGCGTTGCACGGGGCCAATTCTTGAAACCGGTAAAAAATTGCGTGGAAACAACGTCCGCACAGGCCGCACATGCTGGTTGAAAGTCTCCGTCGTGAAGTACTCGAAGCGAATCTCGAACTGGTTCGCCGGGGCTTGGTGCTTTACACGTTCGGCAACGCCAGCGGAGTGGATCGCGAAAAAGGTTTGGTCGTCATTAAGCCCAGCGGCGTCCCGTACGACGAACTGAAAGCCGAGGATCTGGTCGTCACGGATTTGTCCGGGAAAATTATCGAGGGGAATTTTCGGCCCTCATCGGATCTTCCGACGCATGTGGAACTCTACAGAAATTTCCCCGGCATTGGTGGCGTCACGCATACGCATTCCGAGTTTGCCACCGCCTGGGCGCAGGCCGGACGCCCCATTCCGTGCCTCGGCACAACCCATGCGGATTACTTCCACGGCCCGGTCCCTGTGACCTCCGATCTTACATCGCAGGAAATCGCCGGTGATTACGAGAAAAATACCGGAGCCGCGATTTGCCGCACATTTGCAAAACTGGACCCAAACGACATCCCCGGCGTTCTCGTTCGCGGCCACGGCCCGTTTTGCTGGGGGCCGACTGCTGCAGTCGCGGCGCACAATTCCGTCATTCTCGAAGCGCTGGCTCGGATGGCTTACTACACTGCCGGGCTGGTCCATGAACTAAATCCGTTGTCGCCTTCGCTTCACGACAGGCATTACTTGCGCAAGCATGGAAGCGCGGCATATTACGGGCAACCGCCGGACAAAACTTGATCTACGCATCATGCTTGCGGCTTTGTTGGTTAGATTAAGCGGCGTCGCGCAATACTCAGAAGAAGTACGGTAATTTAGTTGAGCGAGAAACCAGTAATCGAATTTTTACCTGTTATGAGGCGATGAATGTCGACAAACAAACAGATGACCATGGGCTTGATCGTGGGAAACCGGGGCTTTTTCCCGGGCCATCTTGCCGAATCAGGCCGCAAAGAAATGATTTGTACCCTGAAGAGCGCCGGCATCGACGTCATCGCGCTCACACCAGAACAAGGTCGGTATGGTGCCGTCGAGACACACGAAGAAGCGAAGCGCTGCGCGGAGTTATTCCGCGCGCACAGCGAGCAGATTGACGGCGTCGTTGTCACCCTGCCGAATTTTGGCGACGAGCGCGCAATCGCGGACACGCTCCGCCTATCCGCCCTCCGCGTTCCCGTGCTGGTTCAAGCCACTCCGGATACTCCCTCGAAAATGTCCATTTCTTTTCGACGCGACAGTTTCTGCGGCAAAATGTCCGCCTGCAACAATCTGATGCAGTACGGCATTCCGTATTCGCTTACGTCCTCGCACACTGTCACCCCTGATTCAGCCGAATTCAAAAAAGATCTCGACTGGTTCGCCGGCGCTTGCCGGGTCGTAAAGGGCCTGAAGAATCTCCGCATCGGCAGCATTGGCGCGCGCCCCGCCGCGTTCAACACCGTCCGTTACAGCGAAAAAATTCTCGAGTCGCAGGGAATCTCCGTCGAAACGCTGGATCTCTCCGAAGTGATTGGCCGCATCCAGCGCATGAAAGACACAGACGACGCAGCGCAAGCGAAACTCCAGTCAATCGAAAAATATGTCTCCACAAATGACGTCCCCAAGGCCGCCCTGCTGAAAATGGCTAAATTGGGTACGGTAATCGATCAATGGATGAAGCAGACCGACGTCACCATCAGCGCCATTCAGTGCTGGACCTCCATCGAGGAGAATCTTGGCGTCGTTCCTTGCACTGTAATGAGCATGATGAGCGACGATCTCATGTCGAGCGCTTGCGAAGTGGATATTTGCGGCGTTCTCAGCATGCACGCGCTGCGTCTCGCATCCGAATCGCCCAGCGCCTTGCTCGACTGGAACAATAATTATGGCGATAACCCCGACAAAGCGGTCTGCTTTCACTGCAGCAATTTGCCCAAGCAATTTCTGAAAAACGTGAAGATGGATTACCAGGCCATCATCGCCGGAACCGTTGGCAAGGAAAATACGTTCGGCACTTGCGTTGGTTTGGTCAAGCCCGGCCGCATGACTTTTGCCCGTTTCTCCACCGACGATCGCGCCGGTTACGTCCGCGGCTACGTCGGCGGCGGCACGTTTACCGACGATCCGCTCGAAACATTTGGCGGCGCGGGCGTCGTCGAAATTCCGCGAATGCAAAAACTGCTGCGCTACATCTGCGAAAATGGTTTTGAGCATCACGTCGCGGCGAATTTTTCCTCGGTAGCTGGAGCCGTTCACGAAGCGGCCACCCGTTACCTCGGATGGCAAACCTACTGGCACGCAAATTAGGAGCAAGGACAGCAGCAGATGGCAACTGTAGCTGGCGTTGACTTCGGTACTTTGAGCGTCCGCGTTTCCATCGTGGATAGCGACAAGGGAATGCGTGCCTCTGCGGTTTCCGAATATCCTCTGCACCGGACGCGCGAAGATCCGGAGTTGGCAACTCAGTCCCACGAAGATCACATGCGCGCGCTCGTGTCCGCCACGCGCGATGCGGTGAACCAAGCCGGAATCTCCGGTGACGCAATCGAATCAATTGCGCTGGACACTACCGGCTCCTCCGTGATTCCCGTCGGCCTCGACATGACACCTCTCGGCGAGTATTACCTTTGGTGCGACCACCGCGCTAAATCCGAAGCCGCCGAAATCACGGAGATGGCTCACCGTGAAAACCTCGAAGCCATCCGCTGGTGCGGCGGCGTGTATTCCTCCGAATGGGGATTCGCGAAGCTGCTCCACTGGCTCCGTCACAATCCCGCGAAACGCCCCCAGTTCGCCAGCGCATTTGAACACTGCGACATGGTGGCCGCCACATTGTGCGGCGTCGCGGATCCGTACAAAGCCAAGCGCAGCATTTGCGCCATGGGGCACAAGTGGCTGTGGCATGCGGACCTCGGCGGCTTGCCGTCCGAGGAATTTCTAACCAAGGTGGACCCTTTGCTGACGGGAGTCCGCGCGAAACTCCAAGGCTCCTACGAAACTTCTGACAAGATCGCCGGCAAGCTGTCGCCATTCTGGGCTGAAAAATTGGGCCTGCGAGCAGGCATTCCAATTCCTGTGGGAGCATTCGACGCCCACTGGGACGCGATTGGCGCGGGCGCTCGCGAAAGAGACATCGTCAACGTTGTTGGCACGTCCACTTGCATCATCGGGATCACGAAGCAGACTCAGCTTGTCCCCGGAGTCTGCGGAGTCGTCAACGGCAGCGTGCATCCTTCTTACACTGGTATTGAAGCGGGACTTTCCGCGACTGGCGACATTTTCGAGGCAATTGCGCGTCGCGCGAATATTTCCATTTCCGAACTCAGCTGTGGCCTCGAAAAATATACCGCCGGCGAAACAGGCCTCCTGCGCATGACCTGGGACAACGGCGACCGTACCGTTTTAGTTAACGCCAACCTGCGCGGCATGACGCTCGGCTGGAATTTGCAACACACCGCGCAGGATGAACTCTTCGCCGCGATTGAAGGGACGGCGTTTCATACTCGCGTCATCCTCGACCGCATGGCGGAGCATGCAGTTCGCATTGAGCGCGTCATTAATTCGGGCGGCATCCCGCAAAATAATCCGGTTCTCAATCAAGTCTACGCCAACGTTCTGCGCCGCCCTGTGCTCGTTCCCAGCCGCAAAGTCACCAGTCTCGGCTCCGCGATTTTTGCTTTTCTCGCCGCCGGGACATTCACGAGCGTCGAAGAGGCACAGGAAAAAATCTGCCCGCCGCACGTGGTTTACGAGCCTCAGGAAGAAACGCAAAACGTTTATAACGATCTGTATAATCTTTACCGCCGCCTGTATTTTGATTTCGGCAGAGCCGGAAAGGACTCCACCTTTGGCGATGTGTTACCATCCCTGACTCGCATTGCAAAAAGAACATCGTCCGGTGCCGAAGAAAATTCGCACTTGCAATCCCAGTCGTTGAAAGCCTGAGTATTGCGGTCAAGGTCCGCTGAATTCAGGAATCACTCCACCGGCTTTCCTGATTTGTAGATTTCAGTTGGAACTAAAATCACACAGAAGCAATGTCTTCTGCTCAGGGCCCGGTACATATGGGAGAACCAAGAAGTTGAGAACTGAAAAACTGAATCATACAAAAACACAAATTGCCTGCCGCGGGCTTCTGTTTGACATGGACGGTGTGCTGCTCGATTCCACTCCGGCGGTTGCCCGCGTTTGGCATCACTGGGCCGTGGAGCATGGATTCAACCCGCAGGAAGTTGTCCGCGCCGCGCACGGACGCCCCAGCATTTCCACGATTCGCGATTATCTGCCAAGCTCTGATCATCACGCCGAGAATCACGAGGTAGAGCAAAGAGAACTCGACGATCTGGAAGGCGTCGTCGCCTGGCCCGGCGCAATTGAACTCTTGCTATCGCTCCCCGTCGATCAATGGGCGATTGTCACGTCCTGCACGCGCCCCTTGGCCGAAGCGCGGTTGCTCGCCGGCGGACTTCCACGGCCGAAGTTTTTCGTTAGTTCGGATGACATCGAGCATGGCAAGCCTGCGCCCGATCCTTATCTCAAAGGCGCGCACATGTTGCGGCTGAATCCCGCTGACTGTCTTGTCGTAGAAGACGTGCCCGCTGGCGTGCGCTCAGGAAAAGCCGCCGGCTGCAGAGTGATTGCCTTATGCACAACAATGCCGCTGGCTGATCTCAGGAATGCAGGCGCTGACTGGCTCGCGGAAAACTGCAGCGCCATTTCCGTGATTGCGGCGCAAAATACCAACGGCGAAATCACTCTCGCCATCCAGGAAATTTTAAAGGCTCGCTGCAAAACTAGCGTAATCCAGAATTATCCGTGCAACGTCACGACCGAAACGGAGTGAGCCGCAAACGATTGGCGGAACGTCCGTCCGGCTCCGGAAAAAGATTTGCGTTGAGATGTCACTTGATGCGGACTGGCAAACGTATTCGTGGCGTCGAGAGACGGCCCATTAATTTCATAAAAATCACCCGAAGCTTGCGGATTGAATCCTTCAATCAAGATATCCGTCGAAATAGCCTCGGTAGGATGCCGGTTCACAACTGCCAAAGTAAGTTTGCCGCCCGTGTTGTCGGTCGTCGCGGATACATCGAGATACGGCACATCGGGCGCGCCGGGAAAGGTGTCCGAGCGCACAAGTGGGTCGAGCGCCACGTCGCCGCAGAAATCGGTATACAGTTTAAGAGGATAATATGTCGTCTGCAGAACGATTCCGGTTTCGTTGGCCATGATGGGTGCAATCACGTTCACTAACTGCGCCATGTCCGCCAGCTTCACAGTCTGGCAATTGCGGTGGAACGTGTTGAGCCCCGAAGCGACCCACAACGCGTCGCGCAAATTGTAGACTTCTTCCAGCATGTGATT
>JBOGNJ010000172.1:0-21988 GCA_050746905.1 Candidatus Acidiferrales bacterium | reverse complement strand
CTGCGATTTCTAGATACGCCTCGTGAAGCAGAGTGATGGTACTCAGACTGACCGGGCCGCCTTTCCTGGTGAGTTCACGTCTCGCTAGGCGTTGCAGTTGCGAATAAAGCGCCGCGAATAACGCGTCAGCGGCCGACCGATTTCCGCCGTCAGCCGCCTGCATTAATGCAGTCACGCTAGATTCACCGTCCAAGGCAACCCTCGTGGAGCAAATTTCCGGTAGTGCGGTTGATTGTAGCGCAAATCCGTCTGGATACGAGTTCGCTTCGAGTGAGCGAGCGCGTCTTGGAGGATTTGTGAGTACTCGTACTTCGTTGTTCCCGATACGAGACTCAGCAGATTTTTTGCCTTCTGGTGTCGTCTTTTACTCGCGGTTTCCGATTACCTATATAGCAGGCCAAACTCGCTCTCGCCCCAGCGAGGCCATCGGCTGACCCAAATAGCTTAAGTCGATCTAGGCCGTGGGCTGCAACGATCCGTTTGGCCAACGGGAAAATCACGGAGGTATTATGAATCGAAGACTATTTTATGTGATCGCATCAGTGGCAATGCTGCTTCTGAGCCTCCTGGCATTGGCTTTTTCCCCGCTCGCTTCGGCAGGGACCTTGACTTGCCCCGTAAGTAGTAACCTCACGATCTCGACGACCGTGAACAATGTGGCGTCTTCGTGCATCGTGGATTTTGGCGTCACGCTGACCATCGCCGACACCGGCGACTTGGCGAACGTTGGGCCTTCTGGGAGCGGAATCCTCGAGAATAATGGCACGTTGGCTAACTATGGTGCCTTCACAAACGATCTTCTCCAGACCTTCACCAACTTTGGCACCGTTTTCAATAACAACTACATGGACATGGGTGGCGGAACGTTCACCAATGCCAGCATCTTCGACAATTTCGGCACCGTCACCGACACGTTCAGCGACGGCACCCTGAACAATACCGCCACGTTCACCAACGACGGCTCGATGACTCTCTTCGACACGTTCAATAACTTCGCTGGCGCACATTTCAACAATGTGGGCTTTCTCTACCTCGGAAGCAGCCTTGCCCAGCCGTTACAGGCCACCAACAATGGCACCTTGACCAACTTCACCGGCGGCGACCTCGAGATCGTGACGCCGTTCACGAATAATGGATCCCTCGTCAACGCCGGCACACTAGGCAATGGCAACGCCGCCGGGACGGCCCCACCGACATTCATCAACAACGGAACTATCACCAACAACGGTTCCTTCACAAATGGCGCTGCGGTCTCGAAGGGTTTTGGTTCTCTCGTCGCGTCCTTCTCGAACAACGGAACGTTCGACAATGTTGACACTCTAACCAGCTACAGCGAATTCGATAACAACGCTGGCGCCAGCGTGATTAATGAGAAGGGCGCTACGTTTACCATTGATGACAGTTTTGGCGGAAGCTTCTTGAATGCCGGATCCCTTACAAATAACGGCTCTCTGATAGTTGGCAACGGAAGGCTCTTGGACCAAAGCTGGGTTGTCAATAACGGTTCGATCACCAATAGCGACGGCTTTGTCGGCGTCGGTGTCCTCGCAACATTAACCAACGCCGCGAGCAGCACCTTCCTTCAGACGGGTGGCCAGACCAAAGTAGATGGCACTTTAAATAATTCTGTGGGCAGCACGTTCCTCCAAACGGGCGGGGATACCATGATAAATGGCATTTTGAATTCCGTCCCGGCCGTGCAAATCCAGGGAGGCACGCTTTCCGGTTTCGGCCAGATTAACGGTAATGTAAGCAACACGGGTGGAATCGTCGAGCCCGGATCCCTCGGCATCGGCGGCGCACTCAACATCAATGGAGACTACACGCAAGGCTCAGGGGGCACTCTGACGATTGACTTCGACGGGAGCGCACCGGGTGACTTCAGCGTTCTGGACGTTACCGGCTTGGCCGCTCTGGACGGCACCGTGGACTTCGAAGCTTTGAACGGCTTCACGCCCGTGGCCGGCGATGATTTCACGTTCCTGCTGTTCGGATCTCTCTCAGGCGACTTTACCACCATCGACTTCACGAATTGGACGTGTCCCACTGGCGACAGCTGCACGGAAGTGCTCGGCGCAAACAACCTGAGCCTCGACATCACGGGACCGCAAACCACCCCTACTCCCGAGCCTGCGAGCCTGCTCTTGCTCGGTACTGGGATTCTGCTTATCGGGCGTTGCTCCCGACGGAAGAAATCCCCTGAAATCGGATGATCGCGGCACGATGAAGGAGCTCACCATGGATCGGAATCAGCGAGGCGTCGTTCTCGTTCAAGTCGTCTGGATTCTGGCCGGACTTTTCGTCGTAGCTGCTGCTGGCTGGCACATGCTCTCGCAAGTCCGCACTTCCAACACACAGTTCACCACGCGGGCAACGACATCGACTAATACACCTGAAGCGACTTTGCCGAAGGGCGCAGGCCTCGCACTCCGGTGCTGTCGCTTAAAGTGGTTAACGGGCAGCGCTGGGGAGCGCCCGGAAGGACGGCGCTGCCCCGCCGGGAGGGGTAGGACACGTCGCCCCAAAGTTGGGAACAAGTTTAGGAACAAAACCGTGCCAAACACCGTGAAAAACCGCTCTACAGTACGCAAGGAAATGCAAGAAAAGCCAACTGCATAGCATTTCTGGAGTAATCAGCGGGTTGGAGGTTCGAGTCCTCCGCGGCTCACCACTTGTTCGTTTTTTTTTGTGAACCATGTGTTTGTGTGTACCGAAGCGGGTTGCATAGCGAAGGAAAAACCACACTCTTTGCACAAGCCGCCCCGACAGGAGGCGTCGGGGTAAATGCCAGGTGCGGCACCCTCGCGTTTTCCGAAGAGGCTTCAGAGAATTCCGGTGTGGTAGTATGCGCCCGAGCGTGAATGTGGAATGTTTGCCGGAATACGATCTGCATCACGAAAAGCCTGCCTGCGGCAGGCCCACGCTCGCAAACCAAGCATGGGGCACCCGCAACAACATACCTTTAAGTTAGTGATGCGATGGTATCATGTCGTGCGACGTGGCGGAGAAAGCTGCGTGTCGAGGAATGCCGAAGCCTGGGCCACCCGCCAGCTCACGGACAACTGCCACAAGCAGAAGCTATAAGCTCAGGAGGTTCCACCGTCGTATGATTCACTGCACAAACTTTGGGGGCAGCTCAGTCGTAGCCGAAGGTCCTCGTGATGGTAGGGGAGATTTCCTCGATCCGCCTGCCGAAGGGATCGTATTTGAAGGTCATCCTAAACGCCAGGGGGCACGCCCGATGGATTGAACCTAGGCCCAGGCCTATGGTCCATAGTTGCCACTGCGTTCAAAAATGGGAGTGGCCCTTAATTTTGGCGCCTTCGGATCAACATCCCGGATGCGGACAGTCAGCGTGTACAACTCAGAACGCTTCAGCTTGATCTCGGCGCAATTCCGATGCCAGAAAGCGGCCTCACCACGGCTCGTCCTTAGAACCCAACTATCGGCGCTGACACCATCCTTGGGCGAACCCTCCGCCCGACAGATGGTGCGTCCGGCGTGATTTAGCAATGTAACTTCAATAATAGTCTGCAGACGGGTTAGCTCCTGACGATCTGGTTCACCCGTTGACCCCTCGATCTTGAGGAGCAGTGTCATCTCTCGATTCTGAGCTTGACGGAAATGGCACACATGCTCACCAGGTCGATCTAAGAGAAAGCTTTCCAGATGACATTCATCGTGAGTAGCTGCGTCCTGCGCATTGGAGCGAGTTTCGACCGGAAAGAGTCGGTAACTTCCTCCAATGGCCGTCGTAAATCCCGGAACGACTCGGTTGCCGCCGTCCAGGGTCGGGCAAAGCAGAACTATCGACAACAAGAGCAACGGTCCGTACCTCCCAGGCATCTAGGCACCCCGCTTTCCTTAGTGATACCAGGCGCCGGGTGCAGGATTGTATCCGGGAGACTGCGGCTCAGGCGGTGGTGTGAATCCTGCCCCAGAAAGCATGTTGTAAACAAATGTGTTGCTGTTATATCCGGCGAATTTCCACCACCAGTTGTGGTAATTCGGTCCACATGAAGGGCAGGTTCCTGAGTTCGCGTCGTCGTCCAAGCCATGCCTCAGCTTGTCTATCTGACACGCATGCCCGGCACATCCTTACACTTCCCCCAGAGTTCCGAGGGTCGTCCTTCGACGGTATCTCGCTGCCCTGTTTGTTTGGAAGAATGCCCCACGTTTGCGTACCATCTGAGTCAGATATTTCGATGTAACAGTGATGCCAAATCATCAGAAAAGGCTTCGCCTTTCGCAGCGGGCGACAGCAGATCTGGACTTTGTCGAGTCCTCCAGGATCCATCCAATCCACGGGACCATTGTCGACGTAGGCATAAAAGTTAACTGATGCGCCGAGTCCCTCCGGGTCCTCACTGAGGAACCCGCCGGAGTTTGGGTCGTGGTATCTGGCGCGGTAGTATGATGCCCCCACCGAAATGGCTTCCTCGCTCATTTGGCTACAACGGCCCGACTTCAACGATTCGGCCCGGCGCAATGGACCGCAGGGCCTTAGCGCACGCCGGCATGAGCGGCAGCAAATCCTTTATGCGATTTGATTTCGCGCAGAGAATCAGGATGGAGACATTCCGCCCGCTCATGTTCTGCTGGTACTGGATGTTTCGGTCGTTGGTGAGTAGAACATCCCACCGACCCTCCATCAACGACAGAAGCTCGCCATTCTTCTTGGCCCCGTAGCCCGCTCGACGCGCCGTCTCAGCCTCATAGCCCAAGGCCCCAAAGGATTCCTTCAGTCCGGCCGGAAGGCACTCATCGATCAAAACTCTCATTTCCCCAAGCGTGCCAGAACGAGCGCTTTGGCTTCCTCTAGAGCTGCAATAGCCTGTTCCCGGCTAACACCAGGATACTGTTCCAGAAATTCATCGAGCGTATCTCCGCCTTCCAGGTAGTCAAGGAGGGCCTGGAAAGGGACGCGGGTACCACGGAAAACGGGCTGGCCGCTGAGGATGTCAGGGTCTCGCACAATTACGCTTTCGGAACTGATGGTCATTTTCAGCCTCCTTCCGTGTCCTGATTATCTCATCCGGGAACCAAGATGGCTTCGAAAAATATACGCCGGGTGCAGTGCCCGCGAGATTGTCGCCGCCCCTTCTGCGTGGGCTCGTACCATCTGGCGCGGTAGTATGACGATGGGCCTTTTCGAGCGATTCGCCCAAAGCCTGAGTGTTGAAGCCTCAAGAGGCAGGCCTGTCCCGACGGAGAGTTATGCAGCGACGCGCGCATGAGTCCAGTTTACCGTACCAACCCCTCCCAAAGTTGGGAACAAGTTTAGGAACAAAACCGTGCCGAACAGGGTGAAAAACCGTTCTACTGCACGCAAGGAAATGCAAGAAAAGCCAACTACATAGCATTTCTGGAGTAATCAGCGGGTTGGAGGTTCGAGTCCTCCGCGGCTCACCACTTCTCCGGTGCTGTTCCTTGTTTTCAATGAATTGTAGCCAGGGTCTCCCGGCAGCCACATTTCTGTGCTCAGAGAAGCGGGGCGGCGGTTGGCGTGGTTCCTGCTTTACAGTGAAAAGACTTCGTGCAATCCTTATCTTTGACTGGCAATTCGACCAAACCGCTGACAGCCGCTTTAGCGCCGCGTTGTTTCCGAGTCTCTCGTCTGATTAAGCTACCCCTGATCACCTTAGAACTACAGCCTCTTGCGATCTCGAACTACACTGGGGAAATGAGATATCCGTCGCGTAAGTCTTGGCGGCTTTGACGAAGATCTGGTCGGGGGTTCCCGTAATAGTTGCATCACTCTATATCACCGAGAGAACTTGACGCACATGCCGCAACAGCCCGTGGATGGACGCCAGCGCGTGGCAATTGAGCAGGTTTCGCCGGAAGTCGATTGCGGCCGGTTCGCCATTAAGCGCGTGGCCGGCGACGCGGTGACGGTAGAGGCCAACATCTTCGCCGACGGTCATGACCAAGTGGCGGGTCAGATTTTGTATTGGCGGAATGATGGAATGGAAGTCCAATCGTCGCCCATGAAACCGTTGGGGAACGATCGCTGGCGTGGGGAATTTTCCGTCGAAAAACTGGGCCGCTACAAATACACGGTAGAAGGATGGATCGATCGATTCGAAACATGGCGCGGCGATTTGCTCAAGCGAATCGCTGCCGGGCAGGACGTTCACGTCGATTTGCTTATTGGCGCCGGGCTGATCGAAGGCGCGGCCAAGCGAGCCGTTGGCGACGATGCCAGGCTGCTCGGACAATGGGCGCGCAGATTGCATGAAACAAAAGATGGAGACTCAGGAGCGGCTGTTGCGCTCGAAGAAGAACTGCTCACGATGATTCAACGTTATCCTGAGCGCCACCTCGCTGGCCGCTACGAAAAGGAATTGGTGGTAACCGTCGAACGCGAGAAGGCGCGGTTCGCGAGTTGGTACGAGGTATTCCCTCGATCGTGCTCGCCTGATGCCGGCCGGCACGGAACCTTGCGCGATTGCGAAGCGTGGCTTCCCTACATTGCGTCCATGGGCTTCGACGTCGTGTACTTGCCGCCCATCCATCCAATCGGAACCACATTTCGGAAAGGGAAGAACAATTCGGTGCTTGCGGAACCAGGGGATGTGGGCAGTCCCTGGGCGATTGGAACAGCAGAAGGCGGCCACAAGTCCATTCATCCGCAACTGGGCACATTGCCGGATTTTCGCCGGTTCATCACCAAGGCCGGCGAACACGGACTGGAAGTCGCACTGGATTTGGCTTTCCAGTGCTCCGCTGACCACCCCTACACACGGGAACACCGGGAGTGGTTTCGGACGCGGCCGGACGGAAGCATTCAGTACGCGGAAAACCCGCCGAAGAAGTATCAGGATATTTATCCGTTGGATTTCGAGAGCGCGGACTGGCGCGGGTTGTGGAACGAACTGAAGAGCGTTTTCGATTTCTGGATCGGCCACGGAGTGCATATCTTCCGCGTCGACAATCCCCATACGAAACCTTTTGCGTTCTGGGAATGGGTGATTGGGGAAATCAAGGAACAGCATCCTGAGGTGCTGTTCTTCGCGGAGGCGTTTACCCGGCCTCATGTGATGTACCGGCTTGCTAAACTCGGCTTCTCCCAATCCTATACGTATTTTACCTGGCGCAACACCAAGCAGGAACTCACCGACTATTTCCGCGAACTGACGCAAACGGAAGTGCGGGAATATTTGCAGCCGAACATTTGGCCCAACACGCCCGACATTCTTTCAGAGTTTCTTCAAGTTGGCGGAAGGCCCGCATTCGTTATCCGGCTCGTTCTCGCGGCTACGCTGGGCGCAAGTTACGGCATTTATGGTCCGGCGTTCGAGCTGTGCGAAAACGCCGCGCTCCGGCCCGGAAGCGAAGAGTACATGAATTCCGAGAAGTACGAGCTTAAGCATCGCGATCTCGGTTCCCGGGCGAACCTGAAAGACCTGATCTCGCGAATCAATCGGATCCGCAAAGAGAATGGTGCGTTGCAGCAGAATCGCACTTTGCGCTTTCATGAAACGGATAATCCTTCGCTGATTTGTTACAGTAAGACGGCGGACGACTCGTCGAATGCCATCGTGGTCGTCGTCAATCTCGATCCCCTGCATACCCAGTCCGGCTGGATTCAGCTCGATCTGAACTCCCTCGGCCTCGATGCCAATCATGCGTTTCAAGCGCACGACTTGCTGGGTGACGGACGATACTTGTGGCAGGGACCGCGAAATTACGTGGAACTCGTACCGGAGAGCCTGCCGGCGCATATCTTGAGCTTGCGACGATGGGTTCGCACGGAGCGAGACTTCGACTATTACCTCTAGGTTTACGCGAATGATTCCATTCGTTAGCAACCTTTAGAACAAGGAGACCCTCTTTGCAATCAGTGCTCAGCGAATTCGACCGCTATCTTTTCGCCGAAGGTACGCAAAGCCGGGCGTACGAAAAGCTTGGCGCCCACTTCAGCGAAAAAGACGGTCGTCGCGGCGTCCAGTTTGCTGTCTGGGCCCCGAACGCGGAGATGGTCTCCGTCGTCGGCGATTTCAACGAATGGAACGCCGCCGCCGATAAGATGCAGACCGGCCCTGCCGGAATTTGGGAAAGCTTCATACCTGCGATCCAGCAGGGAACTGCGTACAAATATCACATCAGGTCGCAGTATCGAGGATACACGGTCGACAAAGCCGACCCATACGGTTTCGCGGCCGAGATTCGCCCTCGCACCGCCTCACGGGTATGGGATCTTGCCGGCTACTCCTGGCACGACGATTCCTGGATGGCCGCGCGCGCAAAGACCAATCTGCTAGACTCGCCCATATCCACCTACGAAATGCATCTCGGCTCCTGGCGGCGCGTACCCGAGGAAAACAACCGCTGGCTGACTTACCGCGAAATGGCGCCTCTTTTGGCGGATTACGTCCATGACGCCGGTTTCACCCACGTAGAATTCATGCCCGTGATGGAGCACCCCTTCGACGGCTCGTGGGGATATCAAACGACGGGCTACTTCGCACCCACCAGCCGATTTGGAACTCCCGCCGACTTTATGTATCTGGTGGATTACCTTCATCAGCACGGAATCGGCGTCATTCTGGACTGGGTCCCGGCGCATTTTCCAAAGGACGAAGCCGGACTCGGCTTCTTCGACGGCTCGCACCTTTACGAGCACGCGGACCCGCGCCAGGGAGAGCATCCCGATTGGAATACCTTTGTATTCAACTATGGCCGCAACGAGGTCCAGAGCTTTCTCATCAGCAACGCACTGTTCTGGCTGGACAAATACCACGTGGACGGTCTTCGCGTCGATGCTGTTGCCTCCATGCTCTATCTCGATTACGGCAGGGGCGAAGGCCAGTGGATTCCCAATCGCTACGGCGGCAAGGAGAACGTCGAAGCGATTCACTTCTTAAGAATATTGAATGAGCGCGTCTACGCTGCCTTTCCGGATGTGATGATGATCGCGGAAGAATCCACCTCTTGGCCGCAGGTTTCTCGCCCCACCTATGTCGGAGGCCTGGGATTCAATCTCAAATGGAATATGGGCTGGATGCACGATGTGCTGGACTACATGTCGAAAGATCCCGTGATTCGCAGTTATCACCACAATGAGATCACTTTTGGTCTCTTGTACGCCTTCGCGGAGAATTTTGCCCTGCCTTTTTCCCATGATGAAGTCGTTTACGGCAAACGTTCCATGCTCCGCAAAATGCCCGGCGACGACTGGCAGAAATTCGCGAATCTTCGGCTCCTCTATGGCTTTATGTTTGCTCATCCGGGCAAGAAACTGCTGTTCATGGGCGACGAATTCGGCCAATGGTCGGAGTGGAACCATGACGCCAGCCTCGACTGGCACCTGTTGCAGAATCCCTTCCACTCCGGGCTCAGGCGCTGGGTCCGTGACCTCAATACGCTCTACCGTGGTCATGGTGCGCTCCATGATCTGGATTTCGATCCCGCGGGTTTCGAGTGGGTCGATTGCAAGGATTTTCAGCGAAGCATCGTTAGCTTCATCCGCCGGGGACGCAATCCGCAAGACCAAATTCTTTTTGTTTGTAATTTTACCCCCGTCGTCAGGCAAAACTACCGCGTGGGCGTGCCCTTGCAAGGTGATTGGAAGGAAGTCTTGAACAGCGACGCTCCTCTATACGGCGGCAGCGGCCAGGGTAACTTTGGCGGCGTTGCCGCAACTCCGCTGCCGATTCACGGCCGCCCGTTCTCGCTGAATATGACCCTTCCTCCTCTGGGAATTGTTGTTTTCCGGCCGCAACTTCGCGGCGCCCCATGAGTCAAAAGGAAAGCGTTATGCCCAAAAAGCCCGGCAGTGCCGCCGATCCTCTCTGGTACAAAGATGCCATCATCTATGAACTGAACCTTCGCGCGTTCAAGGACAGCAATGCCGATGGCATCGGTGATTTTCCCGGCTTGGTTGAAAAACTGGATTACCTTCAGGATCTCGGCGTCACGTGTTTATGGTTGTTGCCTTTCTTTCCGTCGCCTCTTAAGGACGATGGTTATGACATCTCCGACTACATGCATGTCCATCCCATGTACGGCACGATCGAGGATTTCCAGTCCTTCCTCGCCGCTGCTCATGATCGCGATTTGCAGGTGATGATCGAGCTCGTTGTAAATCACACTTCCGATCAGCATCCCTGGTTTCAAGCCGCGCGCAACGCGCCTCCCGGTTCGCTGGAACGCGATTTCTACGTCTGGAGCGATACGGATCAGGAATACAAAGACGCGCGAATCATCTTCACGGACACGGAAAGATCCAATTGGACCTGGGATCCGGTGGCCAAGCAATATTACTGGCATCGTTTTTTCTCCCACCAGCCGGATCTCAACTACGACAATCCCAGAGTCGTCGAGGAAGTCCTCAAAGTGATGCGCTACTGGCTGGATATGGGGGTGGATGCTCTGCGCGTGGACGCCGTTCCCTACCTGGTGGAGCGCGACGGCACCACTTGCGAAAACCTCCCCGAGACCCACGCCGTCATCAAGCAACTACGGCGAGCGATTGACGCCGATTATTCCGGCCGCATGCTCTTGGCGGAAGCCAACCAGTGGCCCACGGACGTGCGTCCCTACTTCGGCGATGGAGATGAATGCCACATGGCGTTCCATTTTCCGCTGATGCCCCGCATTTATATGGCGCTGCGCCAGGAGGACCGCCTTCCCATCACCGATGTCATCGCCCAAACTCCCGCCATTCCAGACTCCTGCCAGTGGGGCCTCTTCCTGCGCAACCACGACGAACTCACTCTCGAGATGGTGACCAGCGACGAGCGCGACTATATGTATCTTGCCTATAGCGGCGATTCGAGAATGCGCATCAATCTTGGTATCCGCCGAAGGTTGGCTCCGCTGGTTGACAACAGTCGCAAGCGCATCGAACTCCTCAACAGCTTGCTTTTTTCGTTTCCGGGCACGCCCATCCTCTACTACGGAGACGAAATCGGCATGGGAGACAATATTTACCTCGGCGACCGCAACGGTGTTCGCACGCCGATGCAGTGGAATGGCGACAGGAATGCCGGTTTTTCCACCGCGACACCCGCCCGTTTGTATAGCCCCGTGATCATGGATCCGGTTTGGGGATACGAAGCGATCAACGTGGAGGCTCAACAGGGCGATCCGTCTTCGCTTCTGAACTGGATGCGGAACATGATCGCTCTGCGAAAGCTTTTCCGCTTGTTCGGGCGCGGCAGCATCGAGTTCCTTGAGCCCTCGAACCGCAAGGTGCTGGTCTACCTTCGGCGGTATGAAGGGGAGCAGATTTTGTGCATTGCCAACCTTTCCCGGTTCGCGCAACCGGTCGACCTGGATCTCTCCAAGCTCGAAGGCATGGTTCCCGTGGAAATGCTCGGGTACGTGCAGTTCCCGCTGATCGACGATAAACCCTATCGCTTTACGCTTGCGCCATATAGTTTCCTCTGGCTCGAACTTCAGAAGAGCCCTGAACGCGTGGAGATCGGTCCCGCCGTCACCGAACGTACTCCCTTGAATCTCACGGCTGGTTGGGAAAGCCTGTTCGACGGGCCGCCGCGTCAACGCCTCGAGGCTGTAAATCTTCCGGAATATCTGCCGAAGCAGCGTTGGTTCCCGGGAAAATCCCGCCATATCAAATCGACGCGGGTCGTGGACTGGGCCGGGTTGGACGGGTCGAATTCGGTTTTGGCATTTGTCGAGGCGCAATTCGATACTGGCCCAGCGGACATTTATTTGATTCCGCTTGGAATAACCCTTGGAGATGCCGCCGATGAACTGGCTCGCGTGGCTCCCAACTGTATTGTCGCCGCTGTTGTTGCAGCGGACCTGTCCGGGGTGCTCCACGACGCGGTCTTCGATGACAAAACATGCACGGCGCTATTGTCATTTATCGGGGATGGATCCGAATTGCGCACTCGTAACGGACGCATGCGCGGCTTGCCTGGCAAGAGCTTTCCGTCCATCCTTGGATCGTCCGAAGCTCCATTGCAGGTGCGGCGAGGCTCGGCCGAGCAAAGCAACACATCGATTCTGTACGGCGACCGCTTCATTCTCAAACTGTTCCGCCGTCAAGAGGCTGGCCTGAATCCCGATTGCGAAATAGGCCGGTATCTCACGGAAGAAACGAATTTTGACCGCATTCCTCCATTTGCTGGTTCGATCGAGTATGTGACCCCCGATGCTGAACCTTCCACTGTGGCAATGCTTCAAGGTTTGGTGACGAATGAGGGCGACGGCTGGAAACTGACGCTGGAAGAACTTTACCGCTATTACGAGGCTTGCGCTCCCATACCGTTTCCAGAAAACATCAGCGGCGAACTGCGAGATGCGGATCCGCTAGCCCTGTCTGAACAGGCAACGCCGCAGTTGGTGCGCGACCATGTTGGAATCTATCTCGATTCCGCGGCTACCCTTGGCCTTCGCACCGCCGAGTTACATCTCGCTCTGGCTTCGCCAACCAGTGACCCTGCGTTCGCACCTGAACCGCTCACCGAAGATGACCTTCGGGCATCGCTCGCGGACCTTCGCGGGCGCGCCTCGGGCGTCTTCGACGTGCTCAAAGAGCGTGTCTCCTATTTGCCGGATGAAGTGGTTGAGATTGCCGCCGCTGTGCTTAGCCGCCGCCGTCGCGTGCTCGATTCCTTTGGGACCCTGGCGCTCGACGGCATTCAGGGGCAGCGCATTCGAATTCATGGCGATTATCATCTCGGCCAGGTCTTGCGTGCGAAAACGGATTTTGTGATTCTCGATTTCGAGGGAGAGCCGGCCCGTCCCCTGACCTACCGCCGTTCCAAACAGAGTCCTCTTAAGGACGTGGCCGGGATGTTGCGCTCCTTCAGTTATGCCGCCTATTCGAGTCTGATTAACTACACGGCGCGCCATCCGGAAGACTTTGCTGCTCTCAGTCCGTGGGCGCATCTTTGGGAGCGGGCCGTGGCTGCGGAATTCTTGCGGGTTTATCGCGCAACCGTACAGCAGGTCGGCCTGGTGCCAAACGATAGCGCCGGCTTTCGGAAGTTGCTCGGCGTTTTTCTTCTCGATAAGGCGCTCTACGAAGTGCTTTATGAATTGAATAGCCGTCCGGCATGGGTGCGCATACCATTAATCGGCATCATGTCGCTTCCTCTGTGAGCGATTTAGGCGCGTGGCGAGCCTGAATTTGTCGAGCCGGGAATAGCGATTTACATCTTGAAGAACGGAAAGGTTGAAGAGTGGACGCGGAATCCGTCCCGCAACAGGCGCAGGAAAAGATCGAACAGGTCGAGAGCGCCGATTTGGTCGTCGGCATTCTTGCTGACTTCGATCCGGACGGCGTGGCGGGCGTGTGCGAGGCTCTTGGAACGCTTGCGGAATCTCATCGGATAGTAGTGCTGCTCAATGACCGCGTGGGCCATCCGCTTCAGGCAAGCCCGCAGATGGTCGAAAAGAACGGGTCGCTCTCTTTACTTCGCTGGGCCGAACTCGGCCCCGATGTCCCTGGCTCAGGCATCGACGCCATATCGTCCGCATATCAATCGGTTTTTGCGGCCGGCGAAAAGCTGGGTGCGCGGGCTTGCTGCGTCATTGATTCGAAGTTGGACGCGGCCCCTCCCCAGTGGGTGTTGGAACTGGCGCGGCCATTGCTTGAAGCAGATTTTGATTTAGTGGCCGCGAATTATGCTCGCCGCAAATTTGAGGGTCTGTTGAATAGCAGCATCCTCTGCCCGCTCCTCAGATCTCTCTACGGAAAGCGGGTTCAAAATCCGATTGGCCCGGATCTGGGAGTTTCGCGGCGTTTGTTTCAGAAAATGTCCGCGGCAAACGGCAATGTTCGCGCCGGCATTCGAATGCATCCGCTGGCATCGCTCGCGCCCATGGCTTTCTGCGCCAATTTGCAAGTGTGCCAGGTGCATGTCGGAGCTCGCATCTATCCACCAACGGACTGGACGAATATCAGTTCCCTGATGGCTCAGGTCCTCGAACCCATTTTTCTCGACATGGAAAGAAACGCGGCGTGCTGGCAGAGGGTCAGAGGTTCGGCTCCCGTGCCCGGCTTCGGCCCGCCGGTGGCAGTGCCGCAGGAGAGCGCAACTGTCGATACCGGAAGAATGGTAAATTCATTTCAATTGGGAGTGAGAGACCTTCAGGAAATCTGGGGATTGGTGTTGCCGCCCGCCACTTTGCTCGAACTGAGAAGGCTGTCACGGCTGGCGGCGGAGCAGTTCCGTATGCCGGACGAATTGTGGGCGCGCATCGTTTATGATTTTGCGCTTGCGTATCATCTTCGGACAATTAATCGCGATCATCTGCTCCGCTCCATGACGCCTTTGTATTTGGGATGGGTTGCTTCTTATGCGCGTGAGCTGCAGGCTGCCGGTAGCGTGGCGGTGGACCAACGGCTCGAAAGCCTATCTCTAGCCTACGAGGGCGCCAAGCCGTACCTTGTATCCCGATGGCGGTGGCCCGATCGATTCAACCCTTAGATGACCTACGACGGGAGGAATTATGTGGCAGCAAGTCAAGCTAGCCTTGGATCAATCGATGGCGCGGTTCCTAACCAGATTTGCGAGCCTGCTGCCGGGAATAGTGGCGCTGATCCTGGCGTTGCTGATTTCAATCCTACTGGCTTGGATTATTGCAATGGTCGTTCGCCGGTTGCTCTCGAGCATTCGGTTTGACGAGCGAATAGCGCAATGGGGGTTTCCTTCTATCGCGGATTGGTCTCCGATGAGGAGTCCGACGCGTTTGGTTTCGCGAGCCATCGTCTGCTTGGTCATTGCGATTGGATTTCTGATTGGCATTGCGGCTTTCAACGCAGACTTAACATCCATGCTTGTGCGTAGTGTTTTCGCTTATTTGCCCAACCTTGTAGGCGCGTTCATTGTCTTGTTGGTTGGCGGCGTAATTGCCCGCTTCCTTGCGCGAAGCGTGTTGATTGGCGCCGTAAACATGAACTTCCAGTATGCGCGTCTGCTGAGTTTAGGCGTGAAATGGCTTGTGGTCGTTTTGACGGTTGCAATGGCTCTGGAGCATCTTAGAATCGCGCCCGGCATTGTTGAGCTTGCGTTTGGAATTCTCTTTGGCGGGATTGTCCTAGCCTTAGCACTCTCCATCGGTCTCGGATCGAAGGAACTCGTCACCAAGTCGCTCGACCCGGATGCCAAAAAGCCAGCCAGCGACAGTGTTGACGAACCTTTTCGCCACCTGTAGATCAAGCTTCAGTTAGTTTTTTCCCGTTGCTCTTTCTTTTGAATTCACTGACTCCCGCCGATGCTCTTGTTGGTTTTCCTGCAGGGGCGCAGAACGGGAACAATAAGGCATGCGACATTGTGCGATGCGAAGAGGGCAGCGGAACTCGGGTGAGCTTAATCCGCTTGCGACCAAACCGCCGTTCGCTCATCTTATGGGTTGTCTAGACGCCCCAGAAGCCTAGAATTATCTCCTGTACCGAGGAACCAGAAACAGGACCGGTCATGGCGAAGCCGATTTTGCTCAGTGTGGATGACGACCCTGACGTTCTGCGCGCGATTGAGCGTGACTTGCGCTCACACTACGGCGCGGAATACCGGGTGATAGGAAGCGATTCTCCCGAGGGAGCGCTCACGCTGTTGAAGCAGTTGAAAGTGCGCAACGACAGCGTGGCCTTGCTTCTTGCTGACCAGCGCATGCCTCACATGGATGGAGTCACATTTCTGCAGGAAGGAATGCGGATTTTCCCCGAGGCGAAGCGCGCGTTACTGACTGCCTACGCTGACACGACCGCCGCAATCAGCGCCATCAACAAAGCCAACATCAACTACTTTTTCCTGAAGCCGTGGGATCCTCCCGTCGACCATCTCTATCCGCAATTGGACGATTTGCTCGATGATTGGCGGGCTTCGTATCACCCTACGTTCGAGGGAATCCGCGTATTGGGGACACGCTGGTCGCCCCGGTCGTACGAATTGCGGGATTTTCTGGCGCGCAATCGCGTTCCCTACCAGTGGATTGATGTTGAGCTGTCAGCCAATGACCCGGAAACGAAGCGTATTCTCGTAGCCCTGGGGCCGGAAGCCTCGCGCCTCCCCATCGTTCTGTTCCCCGACGGCACAAAGCTTCTCGAGAGCGTACCCGCGGAAGTGGCGCAACGGGTTGGATTGCGAACGCGCGCGCAAACTAATTTTTACGACCTGGCGATCATAGGTGGAGGACCCGCCGGCCTGGCTGCGGCGGTTTATGGCGCGTCGGAGGGTCTGCACACGGTGATGATCGAGAGGGAAGCCCCGGGCGGGCAGGCCGGGATGAGTTCGCGCATCGAGAACTATCTTGGATTTCCGATGGGCCTGAGCGGCGGGGATCTGGCCCGGCGCGCGGTTGTGCAAGCGCAGCGTTTTGGAGTAGAAATCCTGGCGCCCCAGGAAGCCGGCGGCGTGCGAACAGAAGGCCCTTATCGCATGGTCAAATTCGTGGACGGCACCGAAATCTCCTGCCACGCGCTGATGATCGCCACGGGGGTGCAGTGGCGGCGGCTTGAGGCTCCCGGAATCGATCGGTTGCAGGGAGCGGGCGTCTATTACGGCGGCGGCTCCACGGAAGCTTTCTCGTGCAAGGGTGAAGTCGTCTATGTGATAGGCGGCGCGAATTCAGCGGGCCAGGCAGCCATGAACTTTGCGAAATATGCGGAGCGCGTTGTCATCGTCGTACGCGGAAGCTCTTTGTCGAGCACGATGTCGCAGTATCTGATTGACCAGATCAAGGAAACGCCCAATATCCAACTTTGGCCGAATGCCAGTGTTTCCGAAGCGCACGGCGACACGCACCTGGAAGAGATTTCCGTCCTTTGTTCCGATACCAATAAGCTAGAGCGCGTGACGGCGAGTGCCATGTTCATCTTTATTGGAGCGGTTCCGCGCACGGATTGGCTGGCGGATGTCGTCGAGCGCGACGATCGCGGTTTTATCCTGACCGGTCCCGACCTGATACGAGAGGGCGAGCGCCCCAAGGGCTGGGCGCTCGATCGAGATCCCTTCCTGCTCGAAACAAACGTCCCCGGGCTTTTTGCCGTGGGCGATGTGCGGCATGGTTCGGTGAAGCGAGTCGCTTCCGGAGTCGGCGAAGGGTCTGTCGCCGTGCAGTTCATTCATCAATATTTGAGCAAGGTATAAAATGACGGAAAATTCCGAACTGCGCAGCGTCCTGGTCTTTGCGGACCTGCCTGATGATCAGATCGCATGGTTCATCGGCCATACGGAAGAGCTGAATTTGAAGGCGGGTGATACGTACTTTCGCCAGGGCGATCCCGCGGACGCTATGATTGTCATCCTCGAGGGACAACTGCAGGCGCGCGGCGAAATTGCCGGTGAAACAGTTGTGTTCCCGATGAAGACGGGCGACGTGACCGGCGTGCTGCCCTTCTCGAGAATGAAGCAGTTTACGGTGGGTATACGCGCCGTCACCGACGCCAGGATCCTGCGTTTTCCTTCTTCTCTTTTTCCCGAGCTTGTGCAGAGGATGCCGGAGCTGACCCAGCGTCTTGTGGGCTTGATGTCCGACAGGATTCGTGAAGTCACTCGCCTCGAGCAGCAACGCGACCGCCTGGCTTCTTTGGGAAAGCTTTCGGCAGGGCTCGCGCATGAACTTAATAATCCGGCCTCCGCCGCCAAACGCGCCGCAAGTCAACTACGCGACGTCCTGAAAAAAATCAAGAACGCCAGCCACGAATTGGGAAGGCGCGACCTGACTCCTGCCCAGAAATCAGAAATCGAGAAACTGGAAACGTCCTTCGTCCAAAGCAACGAAATTCCGGCGGATCCGCTGGCCGTTAGCGACTTGGAAGAGCAGATTGATTCGCTGCTGCGAAGTCACGGTCAAAACGACCTGTGGCAGATGGCGGCAGAGCTGGCGCGAAAGAACATCAAGCCGGAAGCGCTTGAATCATTGTTCGCAACTCTCGATGCAGGTACGGCCCGAGCCGCGCTGGTGAGGATCGCTGCTTCGGTGGAAATCGCAACCCTGCTGAACGAAATCGAGAGCGGCACGTCGCGAATATCGGAGCTGGTGCGAGCTATCAAGGAATACACGTACATGGACCAGACTCCGGTTCAAAACGTCGATATCGTGAAGAGCCTGGAAACCACTCTCACCATTATGAACCACAAGCTGAAGCACGGAGTCGTCGTGAACCGCGACTACCAGCGCATTCCTCTTCTCGTGAACTCATTCGGGAGCGAGCTGAATCAGGTTTGGACCAACATCATCGACAACGCCATTGACGCGATGGGCGGTAACGGCGAGATTCGCGTTCGAACCTATCGCGACGACAATTGCGTGGTCGTTGAAATCGCCGATAACGGTCCTGGAATTCCGGCGGACATACAAACGCACATCTTCGAACCCTTCTTCACCACCAAGGGAGTCGGACAGGGTACGGGTCTGGGCCTCGATACTGTTCAGCGAATCGTAAAGAAGCATCAGGGAACGATTCAAGTCACCTCAAAACCCGGTGATACGAGATTTCAGGTGTGGCTCCCCTTGGCGGAAGCCGGTTCAGTCTAAGTCAGCAAACAATAGCCCTGTGATTTCACGGCACCCTTCGCACACGATTGGCAGTCGAACCGGGAGGAATTGTAATGAAAAGTGAAAGAAAACACGTCGCTTTGTTTGGTTCGAGATTTCGGGTGGCCGTCGCTCTTCTTGTTTTGCTCTTCCCGGTGACGCTCATGGCGGCGACAAGAGTCCAGGCTGGCGCGAAGGGAATCGAGTCGCGTACAGCGAACGTGGAACGAATAAAGATTCACTACCTTACCGCCGGCCATGGTCCCGCGGTGATTCTGCTTCACGGTTACACGCAAACGTCACGCATGTGGAGGCCGCTCATTCCGAAGCTGGCCGGCAAGTTCACCGTGATCGCGCCGGACCTGCCAGGAATCGGTGATTCGGGAATTCCGAGCGACGACTTGGACATGAAGACGGCGGCGATTCGCATCCACAGTCTCGTCAAATCGCTCGGCATAGGCAAAGTGCGCGTTGTCGGGCACGACATCGGACTGATGGTTGCATATGCGTATGCGGCGCAGTTCCCGACGGAAGTGGAAAAACTGGTGGTCATGGATGCGTTTCTTCCGGGCGTGGCTGGATGGAAGGATATCTACGACAGCCCCAGCTTGTGGCATTTTCGTTTCATCGGGCCGACGCCGGAAGCGCTTGTGAAGGGCCGGGAGAAGACCTACTTCGATTACTTCTGGAACGATTTGGCTGCGGATAAGGCTCATTCGGTTCCGGCGGCGGACCGGGCAGCCTACATCGCCGCGTACTCGCGCCCAGGACGAATGCGCGCGGGCTGGGCATACTTCGCCTCCTTCCCGAAAACTGCGACGGACTTCGCACAACTGGCGCAGACGAAGTTGACGATGCCCGTCCTCGCGATCAGTGGCGAAAAGGCCAGCGCAGCAGTTCTCGGCCCGCAAATGAAGTTGGTTGCAACAAATGTGACCGTCGTCGTTTTGAAGGACACCGGGCATTGGGTAATGGAGGAGCGACCGGAGGAAACGATGCAGGCTGTGGTGGGGTTCCTCTAACCAAGGCTCGGCGCGCGGCGCGGGAACACCTCAAAACCCGGTGATACGAGATTTCAAGTGTGGCTCCCCTTGGCAGAGTCTCAGACTTAGGATCGCCATCCTTATAGTAGTTTTCGGCTGTTTGCGTCCCAATTCCTTTTCCAATCGGAAGCGCCTACATGAAGCCACCGTGCGACGAAGCCGTAATTGAATCCGGGCGCGCCGCCGTTCCCTGTTCGACAAAGGCAGCGCCTTGGATTCTGGCTGTGGCGATTCTTGGGTCCGGCATGGCGTTCATCGACAGCACAGTCGTGAACGTTGCCTTGCCAGCGTTGCAAACGAATCTTGGTGGCACCGTTACCGACATCCAGTGGGTTGTCGAAGCATACGGTTTGCTTCTTGGCGCGTTGATTCTGGTGGGCGGCTCGCTGGGAGATCTGTATGGCCGCAGGCAAATGTTCCTGGCCGGCGTGACGGTCTTCGCGGGTGCTTCTGTCGCTTGCGGCCTCGCGCCGGACATCCATGGATTAATAATCGCGAGGACTTTCCAGGGATTGGGTGCCGCGTTTCTTGTGCCAGGCAGTTTGTCGATCATAAGCGCCTCCTTCGATGAGAAAGAACGTGGCCGTGCGATCGGGACCTGGTCCGGCTTCACTGCGATCACCACAGCCTTCGGGCCGGTTTTGGGTGGCTGGCTAATCGAGCACGCTTCCTGGCGATGGGCGTTTTTCATCAATGTGCCCATTGCAGCGGCGGTGATTGTGCTTTCGCTACGGTGGGTTCCCAAAAATAAGGCCTACGGAACAGGAAGGGTCGATTGGTTCGGGGCGCTTGCCGCTACCGCTGCTTTGGGCGGCTTGGCCTACGGATTCATTGAATCTGCGAGCCTGGGCTGGAGCCATCCGTATGTCTGGGGAAGCCTGATTCTCGGCTGTGCGTCCATGATTGCTTTCTTTTTCATCGAATCTCGTGTCGCGTTTCCGATGGTTCCGCTGGCGTTCTTCCGTTCTCACGATTTCAGCGGCGCCAACCTTCTGACGTTGTTCCTCTACGCGGCCCTCGGAATTTTCTTTTTCCTGTTTCCGTTGAATCTGATCCAGATACAGCATTATTCGGCGACGGCGACGGGCGCAGCCGCACTGCCTCTCATTTTGCTGATGTTTCTGCTATCGCGCTGGTCCGGCGGACTTGTCGCCCGTTATGGACCCGGACGTCCACTCATCATCGGTCCGGTTATCGCGGCTGCGGGGTTCCTTCTGTTCGCGGGGCCATCCGTAGGGGGAAGTTACTGGCGGACTTTTTTCCCGGCTTTTTTGGTGCTCGGTTTCGGATTGGCCGTCAGCGTCGCTCCTTTGACCACCGTGGTAATGAGCGCAGTGGACCAAAATCGTGCCGGGACAGCTTCCGGCATCAATAATGCAGTTGCCCGGGTTGCGGGGTCACTCGCGATCGCTGTCTTGGGAGTCGTGATGACTGGTGCGTTTGCCTTTCACCTGAACCGCAGCCTCGCCGACTTATCCCTCCCGAAACAAGTGGTACATGAGGTGCAGTCGAACGAAATCAGGCTGGCTGCCCTGACGGTTCCGGCTGGCGTGGGTGCGGAGATGGCTGCCGCGATTCGGGCCTCGATTCAGCAGGCATTTGTTTTTGGATTTCGCTTGGTTATGCTGATTTGCGCGGGTCTGTCGCTTGCGAGCGCAGCGTTCGCTTGGAAGATGATAACCAGGCGAACGCCAGGACATGGGTGAAGCGTCGGCGGGCATGTGTGTAAAATCCCGCCGTTTACGTCGATGGAAACGTACCAACCCCAGGCGAGTCCTTCGCGGCTCACCACTCATCTATAACACCTGGACCCGCAAGCATATTTCTGCTCGCCGCGCGAACTCGATATGATTTTTCCAATGATTTCGCCGCATTGACGCAGCTTGCAGCGGTCTGTTAGCTTCATTGGCGGCAGGAAAGTTTGAGGAGGAGTTCATGGCCACGGCAGTTTTTCCGAATGCTCATAAGAATTATATCAACGGCGAATGGGTGGAAGCGCGGGGCAAGAAGGGAATCGAGAACCGCAATCCCGCGAACACGGATGATTTGGTGGGAATTTTTCCGGCTTCGACCGCGGAAGACGTGAACAATGCCGTCGAGGCGGCGAAGGGCGCGTTCGATAAATGGCGGCTGACGCCGGCACCGAAGCGCGCGGAGATCTTGTATCGCGCGGCTGAACTCATGATTCAGCGCAAGGAAGGTTTGGCCGTCGGCATGACGCGCGAAATGGGCAAAGTGCTGGCCGAGACGCGCGGTGATGTCCAGGAAGCCATCGACATGACGTATCTGATGGCTGGAGAAGGCCGGCGGCTGTTTGGCCAGACGACGCCGTCGGAGCTGCCGAATAAATTCGCGATGAGCGTGCGCGCGCCGATTGGCGTCTGCGGATTGATTACGCCGTGGAATTTTCCGATCGCGATTCCGTCGTGGAAAATGATGCCCGCGCTCGTCTGCGGGAACACGGTGGTGATCAAGCCGGCGGA
>JBOGNJ010000171.1:0-4373 GCA_050746905.1 Candidatus Acidiferrales bacterium | reverse complement strand
AGTTGGTAAGGACAACATTGAGCAAGGACAATAGATGAACACCGACCCGATTGCTGACATGCTGACCCGGATTCGCAACGCCGTGCGCGCGCGCCATCCGCGCGTCGATTTGCCGTCATCGAAAATGAAGATCGAAATTGCGCGAATCCTGAAGGAAGAAGGCTACGTTTCCACCTACAAAGTGGTGGACGAGAACAAACAAAAAGTGCTGCGCGTCTTTTTCCGCTATACCAGCGACAAGCGCAGCGTGCTGACGGATTTGAAGCGTATATCGCGTCCCGGCTGCCGGCGCTACGTCGGCAAGACGGGAATTCGCCCTGTCGTGGGCGGCATGGGCGTTGCGATCCTTTCCACGCCGCGCGGAATCATGACCGGACAGACCGCCCGCAAAGAAGGCGTGGGCGGCGAACTCTTGTGCGAGGTCTGGTAGAGCCATGTCTCGAATTGGAAGAAAGCCAATACCGCTTCCTGCCGGCGTGAAGGTGCAAATCGCCGCGGACGCCATCGAAGTGCAAGGCCCGAAGGGCAAAATGCACGTCCCCGTGCCCGGCAGAATCAAATTTGAGCAGAAAGACAGCGAGTTGATCGCGTCGCGGCAAAACGAATCGCAGCGCGCGCTGCACGGATTGGCGCGCGCGCTGGTTGCCAATGCGGTCAAGGGCGTCACCGAAGGTTTCAAGAAGGAGCTCGACATCGTAGGCGTCGGCTATCGCGCCGAAGTAAAGGGCAAGACAGTCGTTTTCGCGCTCGGGTATTCGCATCCTGTGCAGTTCGCAATTCCCGAAGGGATTCAGGTGGCGATCGAGAAGCAGACGCACGTCACTGTCACGGGCGCCGATAAGGGATTGGTGGGGCAAGTCTCCGCCAACATGCGCGCGTTGCGTCCGCCCGATCCGTACAAGCAGAAAGGCGTTCGCATTGTGGGCCAGCGCCTGAAGAAGAAGGCGGGCAAGGCCGGAGCGGCAAAGACGGCAGCTTAAAACTTGCTGTAGGTCCTCGGATTTGTTTTTGTTGATTTGCTGGAAACGGGAGAAGAGTCATGGCCGTGGTGCCAGTAAGAAAACTGTCGCGCGATTTGCACCGCAAGCGCATTCACCGGCGCATGCGCCAAACGCTCGCGGGATCGGAAGAGCGGCCGCGTCTTTGCGTTTACCGCTCGCTGAAGCATATTCGCGTGCAGGTGATTGACGACCAGAAACGGCACACGCTCGCGGCTGCCAGCTCGCTGGACGCGGACGTGAAGAGCCAAATCAAGGGCGGGGGCAACATCGCCGCGGCGAAGCTCGTCGGCAAGATTATCGCCGAGCGCGCCCGCGCTGCCGGAGTCGAGAAAGTCGTATTCGACCGTGGCGGCTACCAATATCATGGCCGCATTCAGGCGCTTGCCGAAGCGGCTCGAGAGGCGGGACTGAAGTTCTGACGCTTATGTCGAAACAAGAGCTCAAAGATACGCTCGCGATTCGCCGGCACATCGACACGAACCTGGCGAATGTAAAGGATCAGGTCGTGTCCATCAATCGCGTCACGAAAGTCGTCAAGGGCGGCAAGAACTTGAGTTTCTCCGCGCTTGTGGTGGTGGGCGATCAGCACGGCCACGCGGGATTCGGCATGGGGAAGGCGCGCGAAGTTCCCATGGCGATTCGCAAAGCCATTGAACAGGCCAAGAAAAACATGGTCAAGCTGCATTTGAAGGGCTCGAGCATTCCGCACCAGGTTTTGGGGCGTTACGGGTCAGGCCAGGTGCTTTTGAAACCCGCTCCCGAAGGTACCGGCATCATCGCGGGAGGCCCGGTACGCGCAGTGATGGAAGTGGCGGGAATTCAGAACGTGCTCACGAAGTCGATCGGCACTTCGAATCCGCATAACGTAATCAAGGCGACCTTCGATGCTCTCCTGCATTTGCGGGACGCCGCCAAAGTCAACGAAGAACGCGGCAAGACGGCCGAGCCGGTGACGGCATAAAGGTTTTGAAAACGAATATGGCCACGAAGAAAAAATCGGGGAAGTTGAAAATTCGTTGGGTGGTAAGTTTCATCGGCTGCCCGCGCAGCATGCGCCAGACGATTCGAGGGATGGGTTTCCGGCGGATGAACCAGATAGTCGAGCTTGATGACACGCCGTCCACTCGCGGGATGATCGCCCGCGTGCATCACCTGGTTAAGATCGAAGATGCGAAAGAAGAAACGAAGAAAGACAAGACGGCAGCCTAACGGGGCGACATCATGAGCGTGAAACTATCCAATCTGAAACCGCCGCGCGGCTCGCGTCATCGCAAGGTTCGCGTTGGCCGCGGGATGGGCTCGAAGCTCGGCAAGACTTCCGGCGCAGGCAACAAAGGCCAGCAGTCCCGGCGGGGCTATTCGCGACGGCCCGGTTTCGAGGGCGGCCAGATGCCGATGCATCGCCGCATCCCGAAGCACGGATTTCACAATCCGTCTTCGACGCGCTACGCCATCGTGAATGTCGAGTCGCTGAACGTGTTCTCGAAGGGCGAGACGGTGACGCCGGATGAACTCGAGGGCCGCGGAATAATTCATGTTCGTCATGACGGCATAAAGATTCTGGGCGACGGCGAGCTGAAAATTGCGCTGACGGTTCACGCGCACAAGTTCAGCAAGTCCGCGCAAGAGAAAATCACTGCCGCCGGGGGTAAGGTCGAAGTTTTGCAATGAGGAAGCTGATCGAGGCATTTCGGAATATCATCTTCACTCCGGACCTGCGCAATAGGTGTCTCTTCACGCTGATGATTCTGGCGATTTACCGCCTGGGCGCGTTCATCACCACGCCGGGAATCAACAGTGCGCTGCTCTTGCAATTGTTCCAGCAGAATCGCAACTCCGTGCTGGGCATCGTGGACCTTTTCAGCGGCGGCAACCTGCGGCGCTTGTCGATTTTCGCTCTGGGCATCATGCCGTATATCACGGCATCGATCATTCTGGAATTGATGGTGGTTGTTTGGCCGTATTTGGAGCGCCTGAAGAAAGAGGGCGACCTCGGGCGCAAAAAAATCACGCAATATACGCGCTACCTGACGATTATTTTGAGTATTTTCCAGTCACTGGCCATCGCCATTGCGCTGCAACATCAGGATCTTTCGGGTCAGCATCTCGTATATAACCCGGGCATCCGCTTCGTGCTGATGACTGTTTTGACTCTGACGACGGGCTCAGCGTTCATCATGTGGCTGGGCGAGCAGATCAGCGATCGCGGCATCGGCAACGGCATGTCCCTGATCATTTTCGCGGGCATCGTGGTGGGATTGCCGCGCGCGGTGGAGGATTTGTGGGTGATGGCGGGCACGGGCGGCCAATGGGGATCGCTCGGGCCGGTTGCGTTGCTGGCCATCCTGGTCCTGATGATTCTCGTGGTGGGCTTCATCGTATTCGTCGAGCGCGGCCAACGGCGCATTCCCGTGCAATATGCCAAGCGCGTGATGGGACGCAAAGTGATGGGCGGGCAGATGACGTATCTGCCGCTACGCGTAAATTCCGGCGGCGTGATTCCGCCGATTTTCGCCAGCTCGCTGCTGACGTTCCCGCAGACGCTGGCGCTGGTGTTCGCGAACCGCTCGTCTTTCTTTCAGAATTTCGCGCGAACGTTCGCGTGGGGAGAGCCGCTCTACACGCTCACCTATGTTTTGCTGATTATCTTTTTCGCGTTCTTTTATGTGGGCATCATTTTCAATCCCACGGATCTGGCGGACAACATGCGGAAATACGGTGGGTTCATCCCCGGCATTCGTCCCGGGCGGAACACCTCCGAATACATCAACCGCATCTTGACGCGCCTGACCTTCGTGGGCGGCGTCTACTTGGCTGTGGTCTGTTTGCTCCCGGAATGGATGATTTCCGGCATTCACTTGCAGCATCTCTGGCTGGTGGGCAATTGGTTTGACACGCATATGTGGCGCTTCGTGCTGGATGGTTTGGGTGTGCAGTTTTATTTTGGCGGCACGTCGCTGTTGATCGTTGTTGGGGTGGCCATGGACACGGTTCAGCAGCTCGAAGCGCAGCTGGTAATGCGTAATTATGAAGGGTTTGTCCGGAAGGGCCGCGCTCGTAGTCGTCGTGCTTGAAAATGATCGTCGTAGTTGAACCGTTGCATAGCAGTTGCAATTAAAAAAACGATTCGGCGGAGACGATGGCTCTCAATCGGGCTCTGATTTTTCTGGGACCTCCCGGCGCGGGGAAGGGTACTCAGGCTAAGTTGGCCGCGCAGAGGTGCGGGTTGCCGCACCTTTCTACCGGCGATATGTTTCGCGAAGCGATTCGCCGTGGATCGCCGCTGGGAAGGAAAGTGAAGCCCATTCTGGCCAGTGGTGCTTTGGTTCCCGACGATCTGGTGATGGGCATGGTGGAAGAGCGGCTTTCGCA
>JBOGNJ010000170.1:0-5228 GCA_050746905.1 Candidatus Acidiferrales bacterium | reverse complement strand
CGCGGGAGCTTGAGGCGTATCTGCAGGCGGAGACAGAGGAAAATTTGGCGCGCGGGATACCGGCGGCAGAGGCGCGTCGCGCGGCGCACGTGAAACTCGGGAATGCGAGGCGGATTCGCGAGGAGATTTACGAGATGAACAGTATTGGGTGGCTCGAAACACTGTGGCAGGACGTTCACTACGGGTTGCGCATGCTGCGCAAGAGTCCGGGATTCACGGTTGTTGCGGTGCTGACGCTGGCGCTGGGCATAGGCGCGAACACGGCCATCTTTTCCGTCGTGGACGCGCTCTTGCTCAAGCCTCTGCCTTATCGCGATGCAAACCGACTGGTGATGGTCTGGGAGGAGGATGTCGCTTTGGGAGAAGGACATAACGTGGTTTCGCCGCCCGATTTCCTCGATTGGCAAACCCAGAACAATGCCTTCGGCAGCATGGCATATTTCGGCGATGGCCACGCGAACTTAACAGGCAGCAGCGGTCCTGAAGTCGTCACCGTGCAATATATTTCTGCAAATTTCTTCGACGTACTCGGCGTGAAGCCCATGCTCGGTCAGGGATTCACTCCGGCTAACGGACAATCCGGCAAAGACCATGTAGCCGTACTCAGCTATGGACTCTGGAAGGAACGTTATGCCGCAAATCCGACGGTCGTCGGCTGTTCTATCGAATTAGACGGCGCTGCTTACACAGTTCTCGGCGTTGCGCCGCCTGCTTTCGATCCGTTTATTGCAGAAGGCTCTCTGACGGGCGGCCACGCGCAACTTTGGGTTCCATTTGTTATCCTGCCTAAATATCGCGACCGCACCAAGGTCGGCCGATTCTTGAGCGTTGTGGCGCGGCTCAAGCCCAATGTCTCTGTCGCGCAGGCGCAAATGCAGATGAATGTCATTGCCGCGCGGATAGCCGCGAAGTACCCGCTTGAAAATGGTGGCTGGGGCGTTGCCGTCATTCTGCTGCGCAAGGAAATTTCCGGAGCGTTGCGTCCCACGCTTCTGATTCTGCTCGGTGCCGTCGGGTTTGTTCTGCTGATCGCCTGCGCGAATGTCGCCAACTTGTTTCTCTCCCGCGCCGCCGACCGCAAGCGGGAAATGGCCGTTCGCGCCGCGCTAGGCGCGACACGCTGGCGAATTGTCCGCCAGTTGCTTGTCGAGAGCGTATTGCTCGCGCTGCTGGGCGGCGCTTTGGGCGTTTTTGTCGCCATTTGGGCCACGGACGCGCTGCTCCACTCGATTCCGGAGAAACTTCTTGACGTTTCAGCGGCTCCTATCGATTTTCGCGTGCTGGCATTCGCCGCCGGAGCGACGGTGCTTTCCGGAATACTCTTCGGGCTGTTGCCCTCCTATGCCGCCGCGCATTCGGAACTGGGGCCTTCGCTTCAGGAGGGCGGCCGCGGTTCTTCGCTGAACCGCGGAAATCGCGTGATTCGCAGCGCGCTGGTGGTCACGGAAATCGCGCTTGCTCTCGTCCTGCTCGCCGGAGCCGGACTGCTCATCCAAAGCTTCTCCCGCCTAACGCACGTCAATCCCGGCTTCGATGCGTCCCAGCTTCTAACCTTCAAATTGTCGCTGCCCGAGAACAAGTACAAAAACGATGCCGCGGACATTGCCTTCTACCGCGAGCTCCTCGACAAGCTCTCTCACCTTCCCGGCGTTCGCTCCGTCAGCATGGAGAATCTCGCTCCGTTCAATGGGCTACAAAACGAGGGCGTGGCGACCGATGTAATCTTGCCCGGCCAAGCGGACTTACCCGAGGCCAAGAGGCCGGATACCGCCGTTCGCGTCGTCGGATTCGACTACTTCCGCACTATGGAGATTCCTGTAGTTCAAGGCCGCACCTTTTCTCCCGCCGAACTCGCTGCGGAGAAGCACGTCGTCATCATCAACGATACGTTCGCGCGAAAATATTTCCCGGACACAAATCCCATCGGCCAGAAAATCACCATCAACATGAAGGACACAAACGCCCCTAGCGAAATCATCGGCGGCGTCGGCGATGTTCACGGCGCGCGATTGAACGCCGCGCCGTGGCCCATGATTTACTGGCCCTATCCCGAGCTCGCCTATTCCGGAATGACCATCGTCGTTCGCACTAAAACCGATTCCCTCGCACTCGTTCCCTCCGCGCGCGAAATCGTTCAGAGCATGGACAAGGACGAACCCATTTCGAACATCGCGACCATGGATCAGCTCGTTTCTGATTCGGTCGCTCGTTCGCGATTCACCACCATCCTCCTCGCCGTTTTCGCGGCGCTCGCCACGGTCCTGGCGTGCATCGGAATTTACGGCGTCATGGCTTACGCCACAGCGCAGCGCCGCGGTGAGATCGGGATTCGCATGGCGCTGGGCGCGCAGCGGTCAGACGTGCTGCGGCTTGTGCTGGGTCAGGGAACGCGGCTGGCACTGGCGGGAGTTGGGATTGGGATTATCGCGGCACTGGCGCTGACGCGATTGATGGCCAGCCTGCTCTACCAAGTGAGCACAACGGACCCTGTGACTTTCGCCGCCGTGGTGCTGCTGCTGGTTGCCGTGGCGCTGGTGGCGTGCTATGTGCCGGCGCGGAGGGCGATGCGCGTGGATCCGATGGTGGCGCTACGACATGAGTGAGACAGTCGAAAGGCGATAGTTCAGAGTCAAGAGGATGGTTAAGAGGGTAATGCGTGAGTTTGAATTTCGACCCCTTGTGTCGCGATCAAGAAAATTCAAACTGACCCACTGCCGTTAAGAGTCAAGAGAGAGTGGTTTGGCCGCGCTACGATATGAGTAGTACGCCATAATATTGAGCGGATTCACACGCGAGTGCGGGGAGAAATTACGCGATGTGGAGATTTTTACGTGGCTGTGGAATTCTTAAACTGTGCAGATGGAATGATTTAAGAATGGTCTGCGGCGTGCGATAGGTACTAGCGTCGGGGGAAGACAAGCCGAGGATCCCTTTAGGGGATTGAGGGCTGGGCCGGTTTCCTTCCCCCACACACTCCGCCGAACTCCCACGATACCTACCCTCTAAACGGCGGGGGTGTGCCGGAACGTCAAACGCCAAAAGACGAAAATTCCCGAAACACGAAAGTCGGAGCACGAAACTCGCAAAAGCAAATCCCTCGTCGCGCGGCTCCTCGGGTGGACAAAAAAGGGTTACGGCGGGGGGGTGGTTTAGAGGCCCAAAAGTCAAAAGCCGAAACTCGAAACTCGGAAAAACAAAAACCCCCACCCTTCGCGCCCAAAGTTCACGGGCGCTCCCTTCCTTCGTCAGGGTAAACAGGAGGGGGCACCCGAAAAACCGCGCAAGGAAAACGCAGAATCGGAAGTAAGCTGGGCTTTGCCTCAGAAAATTCCTCGCAGGCGTTTCCCATCATCTAAAATATACGCGTAATGTGCGGGAGAGTTGGGGCGTGGTCCAATTGGTAGGACGCTGCACTGTTAATGCAGACGGTGTTGGTTCGAATCCAACCGCCCCAGCCATCTGAACCTAGAAATTGAAACTCGAAACCCGAAAAGCGCGGCGGCTTTCGGGTAAGCTAATCTGTCTGTGAAATCAACCGCTGCCATGCGTGACCGACCTCAGGGGCTAAAGCCCCAGTAAAGACTACGTTGACGCACGGCAGGCAGGCCGTGCTCTGACGCAGAGCGTTTGAAAGCCGAAACGCGAAGATCGAAAGTCGAAAACCCGGAGGGAATGGCCAGATAGGTTGTGGTCTTCCCCAGCCATCTGAGGACGATGGAGTACAAAACAAAAATGCCCAAAATCGCTTCTAAGACTTCTAAGATTCGTTTCAGGGCGACACTGTTCCGGCCGGCGGAGACGGGGAAGGTTAGCTCTTGGAGCTTTCTAACCCTACCAACGAACGCGAGTGCAAGCTCCCCTCGCGGGGCATGACGTCGGTGGAGGGTACTATTAACGGCTTCCCCTTTCGAGCCACGCTCGAACCAGACGGCCAGGGAAGCCACTGGCTGAGAGTGAGCCGGAAAATGGGCGAAGCTGCGGGTGCAGACGCCGGTGACGTTGTCACGCTGGAGGTCGCGCCAACGCGAGAGGAACCGGAGCCGAGAGTGCCGGCAGATCTGCGCAAGGCTCTCGTGGCCGCCCCGAAGGCGCGGGCGTTGTGGTCGAACATCACGGCTGTGGCGCGCCGGGATTGGATCCAGTGGATCGTCTCGGCCAAGCAACGAGAGACTCGCACGCGCCGGATCAAGAATGCCTGCTCGATGCTCGCTGCCGGAAAGCGACGCCCTTGTTGCTTCGATCGGTCTGGGATCTATAGCAAAAGCTTCAGCTGCCCCGTAGCAGATTACAAGTCAAATGACAGAAGACGTTAAAGAGAGGATTTTTCCGCCGCGCCCGAGCGTTCAGGAGCCGACCGACAGAAAGATGGCGGCGTAAAGCCGCCCCTATAGAGGCCAGTCTGTGTTAAGACACGGAGCGGTGGGCCTCAGCGGCTAAAGCCGCAATAGTTTGGTGCGATTTACGGCACGGCTAAAGCCGTGCCCTGACGCAAAATCGGCGTAATCACACAGACTCTGAGCCGTGTCCTAGCGCGAGACCGAGTAAATCACATACAGCCTCTGAAGGTCGCTTTTCTCGGGTTGTTGAGTCGCCTTAATTTTTGGCGACGGGGAAATTGGATTCGGTCCAGCCGCGCCAGCCGCCGTCCATGGAGATGACGTTCTTGTAGCCCATTTTTTGGAGATTGTCGGCGGCGAGGGCGGAACGGAAGCCGCCGCCGCAATAGAGGACAAGCGTGGCGTTTTTATCGGGGACGGTTTTTTCGACGTCGCGCTCGATGACGCCCTTGCCGAGATGAATGGCGCCGGGAATGTGGCCTTTGGCCCATTCGTTGTCTTCGCGCGTGTCGACGACAATCATTTTTTCGCCGGCGTCGAGGCGTTTTTTGATATCGCGAAAATCGGCTTCCTTAATGCGTTTTTTCGCGTCGTTGACGATGTTGAGAAAAGCGGGCGAATGATGATGAGCCATTTCTAGTTCCCTCCGATTCGAAATTCCGGCATGCCACAAAGAAAAATATGCTTGTGCGGACCTGGCGAAAAAACCTCAGGTCAAGCGCCGCAAGGGCAGCGTCGCTGGGACCTGAGCTACAAAACAACTGCGAAGTGACTCTCTCCGATTCGAAGTTCCGGCAGGTCCCCGCTCGACAAAACATCTTCATGCGGACCTGGCGAAAAAACCTCAGGTCAAGCGCCGCAACAACGGCGTCGCTGGGACCTGAGCTACAA
>JBOGNJ010000169.1:0-39633 GCA_050746905.1 Candidatus Acidiferrales bacterium | reverse complement strand
CGACGCTCCGCTTCGAGTTGGCGCAATTCTTCTTTCGCCTGGCGCTGCATCTGTTCCATTTCGTCGCGGCTGCGGTGGAGATACCGGATCAGCTCGCGGGCCTCGCGCGTCTCGGGCGAAAGTCCGGCCTTCGCGTGTTCAATCACGCGTTCGGGCAAACCCAGGCGCCGCGCGATTTGTATGCCGCTGGAAACTCCGGGAACGCCGGCGAGCAGGCGATACGTCGGGCGCAAATTCTCCTCGTCGAATTCCACTGCGGCGTTGACGATGCCCGCAGTCGTCGACGCGTACGATTTCAGCCGGTCGTGATGGGTGGTGGCCAGGGTCAACGAGCGGCGCGCGCGAAATTCCTCGAGGAGCGCGACGGCTATCGCCGCGCCTTCCTCGGGGGCGGTTCCAGTGCCCATTTCGTCGACGAGCACCAAAGTGCGCTCCGTGGCGCGCTCGAGCATGGATTTCAAATTCAGCATGTGCGCGGAAAAGGTGGAGAGATCAGCGCTGATGGATTGTTCGTCGCCAATGTCCGCGAGGACGGAATCGAAAAGCGGCAACTCAGCGCGCTGCGCCGGAACTGGAATTCCCGATTGCGCGGCGAGAGCGGCGAGGCCGACATTTTTCAACGCGACCGTTTTGCCGCCGGTGTTCGGCCCGCTGATCACCATCACGGTCTCGCTGCCGCCCAGTTCGAGGGACATGGGCACGACGGCGCGTTCTTTGCGGCGGAGATTGTCTTCGAGAACGGGATTGCGCACGTCATCGAGGCGCAAATGATTGCCTTCGGAGAATTCAGGAATGGTGGCGTCGAATTCGCGCGCGTAACGGCCGCGAGCGAAGACGGAATCAAGATCCGCGATTGTAGCCGCGGCGAATTCGAGCGGCCCGCGATCCGCGCGCAGGCGCTCAGTGAATTCGAAAAGAATGCGCGCGATTTCCGCGGCTTCTTCTTCGGCGAGCTGCACGAGGCGATTATTCAGTTCGATGGTTTCGAGCGGCTCGACGAAAAGCGTTTGCCCCGTGGCGCTGGCTCCGTGAACGACGCCGGGAATCGCGCGGCGGTCGGCGGAGCGCACGGGAATCACGAAGCGGTCGTTGCGCAGCGTGACGTAATCTTCCTGCGAATCGTTTTCGCGTCCGCGCAGGATTTTTTCGAGCGAGCGCTGAATGTTCTGGCGCGATTGGGCAATCGTCGCGCGAATGCGCTTGAGCGCGGGCGAAGCGTTGTCGCTGATTTCGCCGTTGGGCAGAATGGCGCGGCGAATTTCGGCCGCGAACGAACGGAAATCGGCGAGCGCGGCGGCGCGTCCGGCCAAGCGCGGATATTTTGCCGCCGTTTCGCCACGAAGAGTTTGCCCCAAGCTCGTGGACGTATCCATCAGCGAGGCCGCGTCGAGAATTTCCGCCGCCGAAAGAACCAGTGCGGGGACGGCGAGACGCGCGAGCCATTCCGCAGGATCGGCGAGGCCGCCGAATCCGAGTTCAGCGCCGGAGCGAAGATAGGCGATGGCCTCGCGGATCAGATCGAATGCAGTGCGCAGCGCATCGGCGTCTGTGCGCGGAGCAAGTGCGTCAATCGCGCGATGACCGGGCGCGCAGGTCGAGTAACGCGCGATGATTTCGCGCAGGCGGCCAAATTCAAGGAGTTCTTCGGCGGAGCGGCTCACCCGTTCAAAATGCGGGAAGCGGCGCGCGGTGTCAAGTTTTGGGGCGAATAAACAATCGGGCTGGAGAAGCCCGGAGGACAGCTCTAGCAGCTCGCAGTGGATGGCGATTTGGTCGCCTGCGCGGGTCCGGCCCGACGGAAGGTAAAAAAGATCGCGGCGTAAAGCCGACCCTGCAAATACCAGTCCGTTAGGGAGCAGCGCCAGCATTGCGCGACAATTTTGTGGCGAGGTATTCGGCGGCGTGAGCAGGCTCGTGGGCGAAGTGGATCAGACGCTCGGTCGATTCGCCCCATTTGGAGGCGTGGCCGATTTCGACTTCGCGGACGCGCTCGATAATGGGCTGCCAAAATTCGCCGAGAGCCACGAAAGGCTTGTGGCGCATCACGCGTTTATTGATCATCTCCCACACAACCGCGAGCTCGACGAGCGTCCCTGTGCCGCCGGGGCACGCGACGTATCCTGAGCCGATGCGCACGAGCTCGAAGAGGCGGTCTTGCCACGTCTTAACGCGCACTTCTTCATCCACCCAGCGATTCGCTCGGGCGCGGAAAAATTCAGCGGTGACGGCTCGCGTGCGTCCGCCCGCTCCTTTCGCACCGCGTGACACGGCTTCCATTACACCTCCGTAGCCGCCGCTGCAAACGATGAATCCCTGGGCGGCCAGCGCGGCGCCGAGGCTTTGCGCCATTGCATAATGCGGATCGCCTTCGCGGGGACGCGAACTGCCGAAAACGGTGATGATTTTGCCGGCGTCTTTTACATCTCGCGTGCGTCGCTTGCGATTTTCCGCGGCGGTCATTTATTTTTCTTCTTGGATTTTTTCGCGGGCTTTTTCGCGGACGTTTTGGCGGTGGTTCCGAGTTCCTCGACCATGGCCTGAGCGATGGCGTCGAGAACGTGCGCGGCGTCGCGTCCCGTGCCGCCATTGTGATTATCGAACATGGAAAAAATCAGATGCTCGCCGTGCAGCGTGGTTGCGAAGCCAGAAATGGCTTGCGTGTGTTCGACGGAGCCGGTTTTCGCCTGGATGCGGCCTTCGGCCGGAGTGCCTCTCATGCGATTGTCGAGCGTGCCATCAATGCCCGCAACGGGCAGCGTCGACAGGTAGGCGGCGCCCCACGGTTGACGCTGGCCATATTCAAGGAGCGAGACGACGGCGCGCGGCGTGACGAGATTCTGGCGCGACAGACCCGAGCCATCGTTGACGAGAACGTCGCCAAGCGGTATGCCGATGGAAGTAAGAAACTGCTGCTCGATTTTCAGCCCGGCTGATCGAGAACCGATTCCGCTTTTCTCTTTTGCCACGGTTCGCAACAAAATTTCGGCGTGGAGATTTTCGCTGACTTTGTTCAGGACGCGAACAATCTCGATGAGCGGCGGCGATTGACGCTCGGCGAGAACCGCATCTGCCTCCGGCGCAGTCGCGGGCACTTGCGGTAACGCCGATTGTGGATCAACGGTGATGTCCTCGGGAGGCGGAGCGGCGTGTGCGGCGCGCGCTTCGCCCGTAACGCGAATGCCACGGGCGAGAAGCATTTGCTTCAGCACGTGAGCCGTGTAATCCGCAGGCTCGGGCATGGCCATCGCCAGATCCATGGGCGCATGGCCAAGCGGGATGGAGCCGCGCACCAAGAAAGGCTTGGTGCCCGGATTTTCGACCGTATTGAAATCCGGCTGCGAACCTGCCGCGCCAGTCGTTACGCTATAAGCATAAACATCGTAGCCGGGCCACGGCTCAACGGCGACCCACGCGGGCGCGCCAACATGATCACCGGGCGTAACTTTTACGTCAAGCCCGTTATCGTCGAAGCAAATCGCGCTGACAGCGGCGCCGTAATCGAACGGCATATCGCCCACGGCCCAGCCTCCGGGAAACGGCTCGTAGGGGAAATAGCTATCGTCGGCGATGATGTCGCCGTCGACTTCCTTCACGCCTTTCGCGACGATTGCGTCAACCATCTCGGCGAGGGGTTTGTTGGAGAGGCCGTCGATGGGATTTTTCGCGTCGTAAGGAATGCGGCGATTGGAAAAATCAGGGTCGCCGCGTCCCACGAGCGTCAAGTCGCCGCGCAAACGCCCGGCGCTGTCCAGAGTGCCGTGGGCTTCGATTGTGGTGCGAAAGCGATAATCGGGGCCGAGCATGGCCACGGCGAGCGTGGTGGTGAAAAGCTTGGTGTTCGACGCGGGAGTAAAATAGCGGTCCGCATTTAGTTCGTAGAGGCTTTTGCCGGTGGCCGCGTCAGCGATCAAAACGCCTAGGAAGGATTTCTGCGCGACGGGAATCTCCAGAGCGGATTCGACGCGCTGCTGAAAGCGCGCGATGTCCGCGGTCACGCGCGACACGGGTTTCTTCCTCGGCGGATGCGCGAAAGCAAATGGCGAACCGAAGAACGCCGCAGCAGCAAGGAAGGCGTAAACGGCCACTGATTTCGCGGCACGCGTTATGGCAAACTTTGTCTGAGTGCTTGCGAAATAATGGCTGCGCACGGGATCTCCCTTGCGAATGTTTTGCCGTTCAGCGATGTGGCCGCGCGATTATATGCCAGATTACCGGCGGCGAAATTGGGGAGTTGCGCCCGTTTGTCCCCCGGCAAATAGCCGGGGCTCGCGGGGCGGTCCATGTGTTGTGCCAGGCGCTGGAAACGACTAAGATGAAGCCAGTTCAGGAGGCTTCTCGATGCGAAAAGTGTTTTCTCTTTTGGTAACGATGGCATTGGCGGGAATACCGGCGCTGCTCGCTGCTTCGACGACTCGCGCCGCTGATAAGAAGGGCAACAAGGCCGAGCAGCGTTTAGAGAATTCCGGCGAAGTCATCAAGGAAATTCTCGATATCCCTGACGATATTCCGGCGGACCTGCTGGACAAGGCCGAGTGCGTGATTGTGATTCCTTCGGTGATCAAAGTGGCTTTCGGCATCAGCGGCAGCTACGGGGCCGGCGCGATGACTTGCCGCAGCGGCGAGGACTTCACGGGACCCTGGGGCGCGCCAACCATGATGCGGCTCGAGGGCGGAGGATTTGGATTTCAACTGGGCGGGCAAGCGACGGATTTTGTGTTGCTGGTGATGAACAAGCGCGGCGCCAGCGCGATCCTGAGCAGCAAGGTAAAGCTGGGCGCGGACGCATCGGCGGCCGCGGGGCCCAAAGGCCGCAATGCCGCCGCAGATACGGACGTCACCATGCGCGCGGAGATTCTCACCTATTCGCGCGCGCGCGGACTTTTCGCGGGCATTTCTTTGCAAGGCTCGACCCTGCGACCGGATAACGGCGCGAATGAGAGCGTTTATGGCAGAAAACTCGAAGCGAAGGACATCGTCCTGAAACACGCCGTGGGCGTTCCGTCCTCGGCGCGGCTATTGATTGATACATTGGAGAAGCATTCGCCGAGGAATCATTCTGACCCCAAGTCATTGAAAGACTAAGCGAAGAATCCAGCAGGGCGGCACGCGAGAATGCTGTGTTGCGGCGCATGGAGCCGCGTCGAAAGCAACCAAAGCAAGAGAGCAAAGGAAGCGCGGACGCAATTGAGATAAATTGACGCCCGCGCTTCCTTTGAGGCACTACGGCACCACGACTGAGCGGTTTTGGCCTTTGAAACGAACCTCCCGCACCTGCCCGGTCTCCGTGACGATAGCGTTGTGCTCGATCTTCTGCGTGTTGTCCTTCCATTGGATCGGAGCTTCGGCGATCAGTTTGTCGCCGCGAAAGAACGACAGCGTCGAATCGCTCGCCACCACGTTGTATTCGCCCGAAGTCAGCGCCGTGCCGTTAAGCATCTCGCCGCCCACAATGGTGAAGTGGCCTTTGGCCAACGCCTTCGACATCCTTTCACCTTTTGGCGATGCCATGGCGGGAATGGCCACGGCCAGCATCAACGCCACCGCGAACAGGGAAACCAACTTGTTGTATTTCATTTTCATCCTCCTTTGCAAAGCGGACTCACTCTTGCTGATTGCTTAGACGTTGGGATATTTCGAAGGCATCAGATTCGGCGCAAAGAGGTGAAAATAATTTTTGCGATGCGTTTCTTGTGTTCGAAATCGTTCATGCGTGCCGAATGCGCACGAATTTTTGGCCCAGTGTCCGAACGATGGCAGAGGGAATCTCCATAATTTCGGATGGTTTGATTCGCAAACAGCTTCCCAGCGCGTCATCACGAGGGCGATTGTGTCTCCACGATTGCGGCGCAGGGATTGTGTTGCGTTGACACTCCCACGCGGCTAATCAATAATCGCTCGAGATGATTGGACAACTTCGTGGCGCGCTCATCGATAAGCGGCCGAATCAAGTGATCGTGGATACCGGCGGCGTCGGGTATCAGGTGCAGATTCCGCTATCGACGTTCGCCGGACTGGGCGCGCTGCACGCGGAAGTGACGCTGCTGATTCACACTCATCTGCGCGAAGATCAAATTGCGCTGTACGGATTTTTGACCGCGCGCGAAAAGCAGTGCTTCGAGATGCTGATCTCCACTTCCGGCGTGGGGCCGAATCTGGCGCTGAAAATTTTATCGGGTATGAATTTGGATGAACTTGTCCCCGCGATCCGCAAGGGTGACGTTCTTCAGCTCAAACGCATTCCGGGCGTGGGCCAGAAAACGGCCGAGCGCATTATCCTGGAACTGCGGGACAAATTCGCCGTCGTCGAAATCGCCGGAGCAGGAAAGCCCGCGTCGCGCTCGCAGGTGGAATCCGACGTGGCTTCCGCGCTCGTGAATTTGGGCTATGACGAGCGCTCCGTGGAAAAGACGCTCGAGGAAGTTCGCGGTGCGGCGGGCGCGAGCTTTGAATTGCTTCTTCGCGCCAGTTTGCAAAAATTGGGGGGCGCCGCAATTGAGAAAGGCGCGCGCGCCGGCCGCGGCGATTAGCGGCGAAAACAAGTTTACATGGTTGAGCTGAAACATCGCGTCGTATCCGGACAAGCCTTTGATGAAGATGCGCGTCTCGACGCGAGCGTCCGCCCCAAACGCTTCGATGATTTTGTGGGCCAATCGCGCGTCAAGGAAAATCTGAAGATTGCCGTCGAGGCCGCGCGGAGCCGGGGCGAGGCTCTGGATCATGTTCTACTTTATGGTCCTCCCGGCCTGGGCAAAACGACGCTCGCGCAAATTCTTGCGAATGAAATGGGCGCGAGCATCAAAATCAGTTCCGGCCCGCTTCTCGAGCGCAAGGGGGACCTGACGGCGATTCTGACGGCGCTCGAAACCCGCGAACTTTTTTTTCTGGATGAAATTCACCGGTTGCAGCCCGCGATGGAGGAAATTCTTTATCCGGCGATGGAGGATTACCGGATCGACCTGGTGATCGGGCAGGGCGCCGGCGCGCGCATTCATCCGTACCAATTGCAGAAATTCACGCTCGTCGGCGCCACCACGCGCGCGGGACTGATTATGGCGCCGATGCGCTCGCGCTTCGGCATCGTGCATCGCTTGGATTTTTACACGGCCGAGGATTTGCTCGAAATCGTGCGCCGCTCGGCAAAAATCCTCGGCATCGCGATGGATGATGCGGGCGCGGAAGAGATTTCGCGGCGCAGCCGGGGCACGCCGCGCGTGGCGAATCGTTTGTTGCGCCGCGTACGCGATTTCGCGGAAGTTCGCGCACAGGGAAAGATCACGCTTGCGGTGGCCAAAGAGGCGCTGGGGATGCTCGGTGTTGATGAGCACGGCCTCGACGAAGTGGACCGCAACCTGCTGCTCACCATCATTCAGAAATATAGCGGCGGTCCTGTGGGCCTGAATACACTTGCCGCGTCGCTCAGCGAAGAGGAAGATGCCATCGAGGAAATTTACGAGCCGTATTTGATGCAGCTCGGCTTGCTCGACCGCACGCAACGCGGCCGCGTCGCCACGGCGCTCGCCTACAAATATTTCGGCATGGACGAGCCGCGCCGACAGCCCCAGCTTTTCTGAAGATGCCTCCGAGTCACAATCCACGCTGATGAAGACTGTCTATTTATCGCTTGGCTCGAATGTGGGCGACCGCGAGAAGCATCTCGCGGCGGCCATCGACGCTCTGGGCGAGCATGGGATTCGCGTCACGCGCCGGTCCTCGATTTATGCGACGGAGCCGGTGGACTTTGTGACGCAGAGTTGGTTTTTGAATTGTGCGGTCGAGGCGGAAACGGATTTAATGCCGCGGCAGCTTTTGCGGGCGATACGTCAGATCGAAAACGAAATCGGCCGCCGCCGTTTAGTGCGCAGCGGCCCGCGCGTGATCGACCTCGACATTCTGCTTTTCGGCTCAAGCGTCATCCGCATACCGGAGCTCGAAATTCCTCATCCGCGCATGGCTGAACGGAGATTTGTTTTGGCGCCGCTCGACGAAATCGCACCTACAGCGCGCCATCCCGTCAAAAACAAAACCATCGCGGAGCTTCTCGCCGAAACCTCCGATCGCAGCGGGGTGCGTCTCTGGAAACCTGAGCAGGACACGACACCGTAGCGATTCCCGCGGACACCCAACTTGAAGCTATCTGGGCTTAGAGCATCTCGCGCTTCTTTTCTTCTTCTTTGTGTTTCTTGCGGTCTTCTTCTTCCTGTCTCTCGTAGTCGGCGATTTCTTCCTCGGTCATGATGTAGTCTTCGCGTGATGCGAACATCTTCCCGCCCCCGTCGCGGCGATCACGTCCTGAGCGGCGCTCTTTCTGACGGCGTTCCTTGTTCACCGCCAGCACGCTGACGTCGCGAATCGGCTGCGCAATGGCACCGGCCTCAAGCAGCAAGTCGCTGACTTTCTCGAGAAAATCGTGCAGGTTGAGCGGCTTCATGGCGTAGGGCAAACGCTCTTTATCGAGAACGGGCCGCGCCCATCGCGCCGCCAACAGCGGAACGAGAAAAAGTACACGCAAAGTCTTGTGAGAAGTTTCCTCACTCGCCGAGGCTTGCGCGAGTTCTTTCAACGTGGTGAAGAGCGGGCCGGCGATATCCGCAAGCGCGATGTTGACAATCACCAGCGTCCAATGGCCGCGTGCCAGTTCCCGCAGCGCTTCGCTGGCGAAAGGCACCACGCGTACGCGCCAACCCTCCGAGTCGAACACCTGCTGCAGGGCGTGCTGGCTGCCCTCATCATCATCGACAATCAGGATACGGATGTCGCTCAACTGGCCTCCTGGCCCAGTATAGGGCCTGGTTCGCAGCGCGAAAGCCAAGGTGGTGGCGCGAGTTTCCAGAGGCGAGGCTGTCCTCCGGGTCAGCCTCAATAGGCGAATAAATAGCGAATTATTTCTTCTTGACAGGGCGAATAAAAGGCGAATATAGTTAGGTCACTCACATCAGCGAGGTGTTCGATACCGATGGCTACTTTTCCCACGCTTCGAGCCGCTCCGGCACCGCCAAGGCACCGTCTGCGCCGCTCGACTGCGACCAGCCTCACCCTTTTCCCCGCCCCCAGCGGCATGGGTGAGGCTCGCGGCGCTTCTCCGCCCCCTCCGGACGCCAACCGGAGTCTGAAGCCCGCAGAGAATCTGGTCGGTATCGCACGCCTCGCCGCTTCCTCTTCCCTGGCGGAAGCCAAGCGCGGGACGGAATATTTTGTGCTGCCCGTTCGCTCGATTTTGAATCGTTGCAATTCGCCGCGCGTTCCTTTCGCCTGGACCGTGAATCCTTATCGCGGCTGCGAATTCGGCTGCCACTATTGCTACGCGCGTTACACGCATGAATACATGGAACTCGACGGCGGCGATTTCGAGCGGAAGATTTACGTCAAGGACAATGCCGGCGCTTTGGTTGCGCGCGACCTCGAAAACGAGAAAATCTGGGGAGAGCACATCGCCATTGGCACGGCGACCGATCCTTATCAACCGGCCGAGGGCGAATTCAAGGCGACGCGCGCCATTCTGGAGCAAATGGCCAAGCGCGAGGGCCTGCAGCTTTCCATCACCACGAAGTCGAATCGCGTTGTGCGCGACATTGAGTTACTGAAGAGAATCTCCGAGCGTTCCGCGTTGACTGTCAATCTTTCCGTGACCACCGTGAGCGCGCACCTTGCTCGTTTACTGGAACCTCGCGCGCCGCGGCCAGATTTGCGACTCGCCGCCGTGCGCCGTTTGCGCGACGCAGGGATTTCCGCCGGAGTATTGGCCATGCCGATTGTCCCGGGAATCACCGATAGAGAGGACGCTCTCGACGCTGTCGCGAAAGCCGCGCGAGACGCGGGCGCGCAATGGTTCGCGGGGCGCGTGCTGTTCCTGATGCCTTCGGCGCTGAAGCAGTTCATGCCGTTCGTTGAGGGGAAATTCCCGAAACTCGCGAAGCAGTATCGCGAATGGTACGTCAAACACGGCAACGCGCCGGAGAGTTATCGCCGCGAAATTTCGGAACGCGTCGAGCGTTTGCGCAAGAAATATGGCTTCGATATGCGCCCGGATCGCTCGGGAGATAATTCCTGGCATTCGCCGCAAATGGCGCTTGCGCTCGGCACGCAGACGCCACCATGCACGGCTCCGCCCAGGATGTTTGCAGCTTCGGCTTTGACAGCGTCCCTGGTTCAAAACAGCGTCCAGCTTAAGGCAGGATGACGCGCGGGGCGTCTGGCTCCGCTTTGGTCGTCGGCGGGAACTGCGCGCGCAGAAAATCGAGGAAGGCACGCGAACGCGAGCGACTGTTCGTCTCGCGGACGCCGATACGCAGAAGAAATACGAGCAGGCGGAAAATGTCCGAGTCTTTCAACTTACTGAAACCGGTCTGCTGCTCCTGCTGCTTCTTGAATTCCTGCAGGAATTGGGCGAGTTGGCCGTAAAGCGCGCGCGGCAGCGGTGTATCCGGGGGACGCTCGAAATAAATACCGGATTCGAGCGTGCGGTAAGTTTCGGCCAGAGCCTTCACCGCAGTTAGAATTTCGGGATCGCGAGCGGCCTCATTTTCCAGGGCGAAATTCAGAATCGTCAGGCCGATCCCCGAAAGCGCGTCGCCATTGCGGCGAATAATCTCCACGGAAAATTCCACATCCGGAAAAGGGAAATCCTCCGCTCCGAGCGGCTTGCGATGGGCGATTTCGTACCGCCGCGCCGCAATCAGGTGTGGACAATCCGACGGGCAGTCGATCGTCACCTCGCGATACGTGCCGCAGCAGATTGCGCAAATATTTTCGCCCTTCGCCGGGCAGAATCGTTTCGGCTTGCGCTTTTCACAGATGGGACAGCTCACAGCATCTCCCGGATCAAAATGCGAATCATTCAGATTATAAGGATTAGAGGCAGCGGGGCAAGTTCAGGGGGCTGTAGATGCCGGAGCGCTCCGCTGAAGCCATAAGAATTGATGGGAACGCGGTCAGCAGGGTTGCGAGCACGAAGTCACTTCACGAAGTCGCGCCGCGTTGCCGGAGCAGAGCGGCAGCATCGGTTTGGCCTTTGGAGTCCGCCATAGAGAGTGGCGTTTGGCCGTCATCGGTGCGCGCACTCGAATCCGCGCCGTGGTCGAGGAGCAGCTTGACGACTTCGAGCTTACCGCCCGCAGCCGCCTCGTGAAGCGCGGACGCACCCGATTCGGCGCGCGCGTTCACCAGGTGCGGTTCGATTACCAGCATTTGTTTCACGCGAGCGGCGTCTCCGGCCTTCACAGCGTCAAGAAACCTGTGCGCGCCAAGCATTGATTTTCTCCGGCAATAAATTCAGCCGATAAATCAAAGGGGAACCAGAGGGCCTGCGCGGCGCTAGCGCCGCCGCGCGCGATCATTCCGGACAGCTTCTTCCACCAGGGCTTCGAGGTCGCGACGGTTGAGCGTGACGCGATCGGGCTCGGCAGAGTCTGCCGTCACCGGGCAGGTTGCCGCCGTTTCCAGGCCGTAACGCGCACGCGCCACGAGAAGCTTCTCCACGTCTTCGCGGGAGAGCAAAACCTGCTTGTGGAGCAATTCCGTTACCAGAGCGACGCGAGCGAAATGCTCAACCGTCTCCATGCGATAGAAAGCGGTCAGAAGATCGGCTCCATAGGTGACCACGCCATGATTGGCCATCAGAATCGCGTCATGCGACTCGACATACGGCTCGATGGAGTCGGTCAGTTCCGGCGTGCCCGGAGTGCCGTATTGCGCCAGCGGGACACTGCCAAGGCCCATGACTGCTTCGCTCAGCAGAGCCTTATTGAGCGCCAGCCCCGCCGAGGCGTATCCCGTGGCCGTGATGGGATGAGCATGGCAAACCGCATTCACATCCGGACGCAAGCGGTAAATCAGCAGGTGCATCGCGAGTTCGGACGAAGGATTCCGGCGCCCGGAGATTTTCTTCCCTGAGTTGTCCGTGATGACGAGCTCGTCAGGGGACATCATGCCCTTGGAAACGCCAGTCGGCGTGGTGAGCACATGCTTGGGATCGAGACGGAGAGAAACATTTCCATCCGTGGCGGCCACGAAGTTGCGTTCGTGAAACCAGCGCCCCACCGCGCAAATGTCGCGACGGTGTTCCTCTTCGCTTTTCAACGCCCCGTGCGAGACGGATTCGAAAGACATGCCCAAATCCTCGATTTCCTCGCCGTACCGGCGGGTTCTTCCGGCGAAGCGAGGGTTATTCTAACTCGCATGTCGAATTTCAAGGGGATTTTTTGTGAATTACGCGTAAATTCCGCGGTGCCTCAAGGCAATGGCCACGCGGTCAATCGCCAGCATGTAAGCCGCAATGCGGTTATTAACGGCGTGCTTTTCGGAATAACGCACGACATCGTCAAAACTGCGATCCATGACGTCCTGCAGCCGCTCGTTCACTTCGCGCTCACGCCAGAAAAATCCCTGGCGGTCCTGCACCCATTCAAAATAACTGACGGTTACGCCGCCGGCATTCGCGAGGATATCGGGAATAATGAATACTCCTTTTTTGCCGAGCACCTCGTCGGCGGGCACCGTCGTGGGACCGTTTGCGCCCTCGCAGAGGATTTTCGTCTGCACGCGGCTCGCGTTCTGGCTGGTGATCTGGTTCTCGATAGCAGCGGGAACCAGGATTTCGCACGGTTGAAAGAGGATGTCTTGCGCGGAAATTTTCTGGCCGCCGCCGGGGAAATCCGGCAACGCTTTGTGCTGGTTGTAAACCCAGTCAACCACTTTAGGAACATCGAAACCTTTTTCGTTGAACAGGCCGCCATGAACATCGGCGAGCCCGGTGATCTTGTACCCCGCTTCGTGCATCAGTTTCGCGCCCATTGAGCCGACATTGCCGAATCCCTGAACGATGACGCGGCAGTCCTGCTTTTTCATGCCGAGCTTAGCGATGGCCTTGTCGCATACCATCATTACGCCGCGGCCGGTCGCCTCGGGACGTCCCAGCGAGCCGCCCAACTCGAGCGGCTTGCCCGTGACAACTGCCGTGACGGTGTGGCGCATGTGCATCGAATACGTGTCCATCACCCAAGCCATCACTTGCGCGTTGGTGTTCACGTCGGGAGCCGGAACGTCGCGTTCCGGACCGATCCAGTCGGAAAGTTCCGCCGTGTAGCGGCGCGTCATGGCCTCGAGTTCGCGCTGCGACATTTTTTCGGGATCGCAGATGATGCCGCCCTTCGCCCCTCCGAAGGGAATGTCCACGACCGCGCACTTCCACGTCATCCACGACGCCAGAGCGCGCACTTCATCGATGGTCACCTGGGGCGAGTAGCGGATTCCGCCCTTGCCCGGCCCGCGCACCAGCGAGTGCTGCACGCGATATCCGGTGAACACTTCCAGGCGGCCGTCATCCATCTTCACCGGTATGTAAACCGTGATTTCCTTGTTTGGGTACTGCAAGTAGCGGTAAAGATCCTGGGGCAGTCCAAGATGTTTCGCTGCTTCCTCAAACCGCGCTTCGGCCGCTTCATACGGATTCAGTTCGTGTTCCAGTGACAATGCCATCGCGACGCTCTCCTCGACGGAATGAAGTTGGACGATAACGCTGGCGGCTCCATCCCGCGAACCTGCCAGGACAGCGCCGGCCAGTATACGAAGCCGCGCCCTCGCTGCGCAAGACAGCCGCTGTGCGCTTGATGCGCATTCAGAAAACAGGGCGCTGTGGTGAAGGCTGCCCGACTCTTGCGGGCGTGAGCCAACTTAGGACGGTTTGCGCCCGGAAAAATGGCGGAGCAGAAGGCGCGCGAGGCGCTTCTGATCGTGGCGCACCACGCCGTCTTGCTGCAGCAAATCGCCGGTCACACATTTCAATCCTATTTCGCGTAGCTCATCCAGGGAAGGATCGACCGGTTCAGCGCCTTGTCCACGATAGCGCCGCAACAATGCCGCCGAGGAAGCCGGAGCGCGGTTCACGACGATCGAATCGAATAGTCCCACGTGAGTATGGTCATAAACCGCGCGAACATGGTCAGCGACGGAGTAGCCATCCGTCTCGCCGGGCTGCGTCATAAGATTGGCGATGTAAACGCACTCCGCGCGCGCGCGCAGAATGGCATGCGCGACACCGCGAACCAGTAAGCTGGGAATGATGCTCGTATAGAGCGAGCCCGGACCCAGCAGAATCAAATCCGCTTCGCGAATCGCATCCAGCACCTCGGGCAACGGCCGCGCACCGGCAGGAACCAGCCGCACACAGTGAATGCGGCGGCGCGACCGTGAAATTTTCGTTTCACCCGCGACGATGCGGCCATCTTCCAGCTCCGCCTCCAAAGTCACGTTGGCATTGGTCGACGGGAAAATTCTTCCGCGCGCGGCCAGCACCTTTCCTGAGAGCCTTACGGCTTCCGGGAAATCGCCGGTTACTTGCGTCAGCGCAGTCAAAAATAAATTTCCGAAGCTGTGGCCCGAAAGCCCGCGCCCACGGCCGCTCACTGCAGGAAAGCGATACTGAAACAATCGCCCGAGCAGCGCTTCATCCGGCGACAGGGCCACCATGCAGTTGCGAATGTCTCCGGGGGGCAAAATGGAATATTCGCGGCGCAACCGGCCGGAGCTGCCACCATCGTCGGTGACTGTGACGACGGCGGCGATGTCCGTGATTGGCCGCAGCCCACCATTCCCTCCGGAATTTGCGATGTGCTGTTTCAGCCCACGCAAGAGCATCGAAAGACCCGTGCCTCCACCGAGCGCAACAATGCGGATGGGTTTTGAACGGGAATGTGCAGACTTACTCACGGATGGGGGAACTAACCGCTTGTACCTTCGCGCTCCGGATAAAGCAGTTCGGTGAATCGCGGGTCTTCCAGCAGAAATGCAAAATCCTCGTCATTGCGCGCGCGATAGCGATTTTCCCCGCGAAGCTGGATGGCGATCTTCAGGTTCTGCATCGACGATTCCGCCTCGCCGGTCAAGCAATCGAGGGCCGCCATGGCATAGACAATGTGGTCAGCCTTGGGTGCGGACTTGCGGGCGCGGTCCAGATGGACACGAGCTTCGTCCCAGCGGCCCAAATTCATCATCGCGATACCCTGGTTGTAATGATCCTCGGCGGATTTGGGAGACGGAGCGGGAGCGTGCGAAAGTCGTTGTTCGCAAATGCGCAGATGAGTTCGCCCGCGATCCGCCAATTCCTTATTGGGACCCTCCAAAACGCGTTCGAGCGCCTGCCTGGCGCGAGCAAATTTCTGCTGCTGAAACTGCTTGAGGCCTTCTTCGTAGGCTCTCAGTTGCTGCTGCGTGGCGTGGTCGTTGGGATCCTGAAAGATACTGGCGTGTCGCTTATCTTGCAAGTCTTTATTTTTAAGCGACTTATGTCCGTTTCGGCTGCTGGACCGGCTCCGGGAAGATGGCCGGCTGGTGCGCTGTTTCGTCTTGCCTGTCGAACGCGCCATAATGGCCGTAGAATAGCAGCGACGCATTGCGCCGTCAACTCGCCATATTTTGGCTGTTTTTTGCAATTCTGACACTTACTTTCTGGGTTTCACGTGGAACGCGGGCGTTCCGCCGCATGATGCGCATATTTATTCAAACTTTTTTGGGCGTTTTTTGGGCTGCCGGCGCTCATTGCCTGTTCCGAATCAACACGAAAGACGCAAGATGCCTCGCTTGACCTGCCTATGCTATAAGTAAACGGCGACAAAGATACTGAGGTGCTCGTGCCGTTCATAAATTTTCCCGCTCGCGAGATCAACTGCAAGCTTGTCTACTACGGCCCCGGTCTTGGCGGGAAAACCGCCAACCTGCAGTGGATCTACGACCACACGGGTACAAATCAGAAGGGGAAAATGGTTTCGCTGGCGACGGAGACTGACCGCACGCTGTTTTTCGATTTTCTTCCGCTCGACCTGGGCACCGTGCGCGGATTTCGCACGCGCTTCCATTTATATACCGTGCCGGGCCAGGTATTTTATGAAGCGAGCCGCCGCCTGATTTTGAAAGGGGCGGACGGCGTTGTGTTTGTCGCGGATTCACAGGAAGAACGGCTCGATGCGAATTTCGAAACGATTGATAACTTGAAGGAACATCTGAAGGATCACAACCTAAATTTCGACACGATTCCTTACGTCTTGCAACTCAACAAACGCGATTTGCCCAACGCCATGCCTGTCCCGGAATTAACCAAGCAATTGCAATTGAAAGGCGAGCCGGTGCTCGAAGCTGTCGCTATTCAAGGGCAGGGAATTTTCGATACGCTCAAGGAAGTCGCGAAGCTCGTCCTTAGTGACCTGAAGAAAAACTCCTGATCAACTCGCGTCAGTAAAGATGAAATTCCATTTCGAACAGCATGCGAACCGCCGCGGGCTTTCCATCCGGCCCTACTGCAGGTTGGAATCTCCAGCTTTGAGCAGCTTTCACCGCACTTTCATCTAGCCCCGAGCCCATTTTCTTCGCCACAATTATGTCGTGGGCTTTGCCATCGGGGCCGATAATCGCATCCAGCACGACCACGCCTTGCAGTTTCTCATGAAATGCGGCACCAGAATACGTAGGGTTAGAACAATATACACACCGTGGCGTAGTGTAGCCGTCTTTGCCTGCCTCGTGAGGCCCCGAGGCAAATCCCAGCATTGGTGTCTGAAACAGCGACTCCCAATTTGGCCCAGCGGGCATTGTTATCCCGAAATTGTTAAGATTCTTTCCCTTCGGGACCGTGTAGATTCCAATTGCAAGTTTGTATTGAGCATTCGCAGACTCGAGATTTCCTAATATGATCACGGCTGCGCGCGATTCGTGAGCCATCCATTCCGCAATATCGATATCGCGAAGGGCGAGTGGCGACAGGCCATTTTGCTCGATCACATCGTGCAGGCACCTGCGGTCTAGCACTTTAAATTTTCCCAAACCTAGGAGTTCCGCAGAAAACTGGTCCGCAAGCGCCTGGCCGAGTTTCGTTAGTTTGTTCTGTGGACTCCAGAAGTCAGCAACGACTATCGATTTAGCGTGCGCTTTAGAGATTGCATCGGCAGTTCTCGCTGCAAGGCCCGCTATTTGTTCCTGTTGCGCGAAAACCGGGATAGCGACAAAGGAAAAAGCTGCGACGAGGAGCGCTGAAATGCGAAAGAATTGTTTTGCGGGCATTGAACGTTTGCGCAGGAGCGGCATGATGGCGTCACGTTGCGGCGGGCTTCACCGCGGAGCTGAAGCTGGCGAGCGCCTGCGCTTCGTCGTCGAGTGTGGGAATTATATCGATCAGGCGCGTCACAACGAGCACTTCACGCACGCGGCCGCACGGGCGCAGAAACTTAAACGCTCCGCCCAAGCGCTTCATCGAAATGAACCCGCCGGCGAGCGCGCTTAATCCAGAACTATCGAGCTGCGTGACGTTCGTCAAATTCACCAGGATTTTGCGCACCGACTCCCGTTCCAATTCGCGGAGACGCGCGGCCACCAAATCGCTATCGGCTCCGATCGTCAGGCGGCCGTCGAGGTCAACGATCGTGACGTCGCCCGATTGCCGCGTCGAAATTTTCAGTTGCACATGCTTCTCCTCACCAAACGCATCTTTGCGGGCCGTGGCTATCCTCCGAACTGCAATGAATGAAGATTATACGCTCAACGTGCCCGCCTTGACATGGCTCTCCGCGCCGCATAGTTTCGCAAGGATGGAATATTTGCGACTGCACGGGTGGCGCGTCACGCCGCGGGAAGCGGCGCGCATCCAGTTGCGCATTCGTGAGCGCGTGGAGCTCGCCGATCGTCTGCCGCGCATTCGCGTCGTGGCCGGAGCGGATCTGGCATACGACATGGCACGCAATCGCGCGATTGCAGGGGTGGTGGTTTACCGTTACCCCGAAATGGAAGAGATTGAACGCGTGTGGGTCGAAGTTCCCATTGCGTTTCCCTACGTTCCCGGCCTGCTCAGTTTCCGGGAGATGCCCGCGCTCCTGAAGGCTTTCTCGCGCGTGCGCAACGCTCCGGATCTGATTTTTTATGACGGCCACGGTCTCGCGCATCCGCGCCGTTTCGGAATCTCATGTCGTCTCGGCGTGCTTCTCGACCGCCCCACCATCGGCTGCGCAAAATCCATTTTGATCGGCACGCACGACGATTTGCCCCAGCGGGCGGGCTCCTGGACTCCGCTGCGCGACAGCGATGAAATCCTCGGCGCGGTCTTGCGCACGCGCGAAGGCGTCCGTCCAATTTACGTCACCCAAGGGCATCGCATTTCCCTGGCGCGAGCCATCGAATTTGTTTCCTCCGTCCTCGATGGTTACCGCATTCCGCGACCCACGCGCGATGCCGATCGCTTTGTCGCCGCGGTCAAGCGCGGCGAATATGGCGGCGGGAAGAACAAGAAGAAGTAGACTGATTCGCTCAAAAACGCCGCAATTGCAAACTCCCGGCCACGTCACGGGCAGGAAACTCCCCACCCTTTGGCCAGCTACGAAACGGCAATGAAGCTATAATCCTTTGAGAGCCCCCACAGAATTCCTCCAGAGTATTTGTGTGCACGCGCCCGATCCTACGATGTTCGAACCGTTCTCCGATTTGCAACTCCGTGAAATGGAGGATGCGCGGAAGAATTTGACGCGGCTCGAGCGCCGCGATTCCTGGCTCTGGTGGAGCGCGATCACGGTCATGCTCCTGCTGACCCTTGCCGTGATCGCTGTTTCCCTGCCAGGCATACTGAGGGAATCCGATCAAGTCTTTCAGCTGAACTTGAATTTGGCGATCCACGCGCTGGTGGCGCTGGTGTTGCTGTTCAACGTCTACGCGGTTTACCAGCAATGGCTAATCAGACGTCTTCGCAGGCAAACCGCACAGCATTTGGAACTGCTTTCCAGTTTGAAAACCCGCGCCGAGGAATTTCACCGGTTGGCGACGCGCGATCCGCTCACGGGCCTCTCCAACCGGCGCCTGGGCGAGGAACGATTGACGGGCGAAGTCTCCCGTTCTGAACGCTACGGCCATCCCTTGAGTGTTTTGATGCTCGACTTGAACCGCTTCAAGGCAATCAACGATCAATACGGCCACGCCGCCGGCGACGCCACTCTTCAGGCTTTCGCGGAACGCCTGAATAAGGTCATTCGTACATCCGACCTTGCCGTAAGGCTCGGCGGGGACGAGTTCCTGGTAATACTTCCGGAGTGCCCTGCCGAACGCATCCCGAATTTGCTGGAGCGGCTGGGCGGCTCGCTCGAGGTGCAATATCAAGAAGGGAAAATCACGGTTTCAAGCGCAGCGGGCTGGGCCGGCTATAAAAACGGAGAAACGCCCGAGGAACTGATCGAGCGGGCGGACAAGGCTCTCTATGAAAAAAAACGCGAACAACATGCCCAGGTAGCCCGGCCGATTATCGTTCGCAATAATAAATTGGATACGTGTGTCTAAGAGGCGGCTATCTGTTGCTCGTGAGATGCGGTGTCAGGTCCAGGGCTTCACTGACTTTTTGCGCAAGATCGCGCGGCCCGTAAGGCTTGAGCAAGAGCGGCAGACTTCGGCGGGAATTTCAGTCAGCGAACTAGCCGCGATGGTCCATGGGGATATAGCTGCGCTCGTCACTGCCCAGATAGATTTGCCGCGGCCGGGCGATTTTTTGCTCGGGATCGAGCAGCATTTCCTGCCATTGCGAGATCCAGCCCGACGCGCGCGGAATGGCGAACAGTACCGGGAACATGGTCATCGGGAAACCCATCGACTGGTAAATGAGTCCGGTGTAGAAGTCGACGTTCGGGTAGAGCTTCCGCTTGACGAAATACTCGTCTTCGAGCGCGATCCTCTCGCATTCCAGCGCGATGTCGATCAGCGGATTGCGTCCCATCACGTCGAAAACTTCATACGCGATGTGTTTCACGATTTTCGCGCGCGGATCATAATTTTTGTAAACGCGGTGGCCGAATCCCATCAATTTCTTTTCGCCTGTCTTTACCTGCTTAATGTAGTCGGGCACACGATTCACCGAACCAATTTCCAGCAGCATGCGCAGGACGGCTTCGTTTGCGCCGCCGTGCAACGGCCCGTAAAGCGCCGCCGTGGCCGCGGCAATCGCCGAATAGGGGTCCACGTGTGAACTGCCCACGCCGCGCATGGCGCTGGTGGAGCAATTCTGCTCGTGGTCCGCGTGCAGGATAAACAAAATATCCAAGGCGCGTTCGAGCGTCGGATTCGGCCGGTACTTCAGTTCCGTGGTGCGGAACAGCATGTTCAGAAAATTGCCTGGATAACTGAGCTCGTTGTCGGGATAGGCATAGGGCATGCCCAGGCTGTGCCGATAAGTGAACGCGGCCAGCGTCGGCATTTTGCCGATGAGCCGCCAGGTCTGCTTGCGCCGGGAGTCTTCATCGAAGATATTTTTTGCGTCGGGATAGAAAGTGGAAAGCGCCGCGACCGCCGAAATAATCATGCCCATCGGGTGCGCGTCGTAATGAAAGCCGTCGAGGAATTTCTTGATGCTTTCATGAATGAACGTGTGATGCGTTACGTGATACGTCCAATCCTCCAGCTGCGCGCGCGTGGGCAACTCCCCGTGCAGAATCAAATAAGCCGTTTCCAGATAAGTGCTTTTCTCCGCGAGTTCCTCGATGGGATAGCCGCGATAGCGCAGAATGCCTTTGTCGCCGTCGATAAACGTGATGTAGCTCTTGCAGGACGCGGTATTCGTGAATGCCGGGTCGTACGTCATCATGCCAAAATCATCATCATTGACTTTGATCTGGCGCAAATCGATGGCGCGAATGGTGTCGTGCTGCACGGGGACTTCATACTGCTTGCCCGTGCGATTATCGGTAATCGTCAGCGATTCGCGCCGCGCCGCAGTCGTCTTGTCATTCGCGGGCGCAACGACGGGTTTGGTTGGACTCAAGTGTAGGCCTCCTCGACTCGCTGCCCTGCAATGCGGGCGGGTCAATAAACAACAGTTCAGTTTACACTAACTGCGGCGCGCTGAAAAAATTTCCAATCGCCTGCGTTGCAGAAATTGCACCCTGCGCATGTGATTCCATTCGGCCGCGTATGGAAGGCGCGGCCGCCGCGGCAACTTGCTTTTATTTTTCGTCTCGAAATGCCTGGCGCGTAACAAGATGATGGTATGCGAAGAGTTTCTCCAGTTTTCGTCTTACCAGCCAGCCCGCGAAAAAGGTTCCCATCGCGCCCAGGGGCAGTTCGTACTCGATGCGATCTTCCAGCCAGCAAGCGTCGGCGCCGTCCGGAATGAATCGATGCGTATGTTCCCAGCGGCGAAATGGGCCTGAGCGCTGAAAATCCTGGAACTCGCGCCCCTTGTTGTATCCGTGGTGCTCGAATTCCCAGCGCACGCGAAACGGTCCCATGCGCACTCGAAATGCGCCACGGGCGCCATTGTGAATTCCGGCGGAGCGTTCCAAGATTTCAATCGGCTCCCACGGGGGCGTGAGACGTTCGAGCGCCCCGGGCTGCGCGTGCCAGTCGAAAACCTTCTCCGCGGGCGCCCGGATTCGCGATCGGCGAATAAAAGTGTCACTCACGTCGATTGAGCCTTGATCTGCCCGGAAGCTTCGTGATGAACAATTATCGCACAATGCAGAAACAGGACGCCGCGCATACTCGTCCCGGCGCATATCACGGCGAATGGACAAAACGCTAAATTGCCGGGGATAAGATTGCCGGTTTCAAGTCGCAGGCAAATTCCGCGCATTCCACGCGATTGCGTCCGGCGTGTTTGGCGCGATAGAGGGCCGCGTCCACTGTTCGCAACAATTCGTTGACGTCGTCCTGGCCAGAACTGCGAACGACCAGGACGCCAAAGCTCGCGGTAATCGCAATTTCGCTTTCCGGAGTCCGTACCGGCGCAGCTTCCATGGCCTTGCGCATTCTCTCCGCCAGCCGCTGGATAACTTCATCGGATGAAGAGGGGAAGATCATCAGAAACTCTTCGCCGCCATAGCGTCCCACGCAGTCATAGGCGCGGGTGCACCTGGTCATGCGACGGGCAACTTCCTGCAGCACAAGGTCTCCCGCCATGTGCCCGTACTTGTCGTTGATGGCCTTGAAATGGTCCAAGTCCGCGAGTACGACTCCCACCATTTTGTTTTCGCGGTAGGCACGGGCCAATTCACGTTTGAGAAACTCGAACGCCGCGCCGCGGCTGGCCACGCCCGTCAAAACATCGTGGGTGGCCTGATAATGCAGCGCGTCGCGCGCCGCGATCAGCTCATCCTGCATTTTCAGGATGCGTTCGCCCACTTGCAAACGCGCTCGCAATTCTTCGGCGTCAAAAGGCTTGGAAAGATAGTCATCGGCGCCCGCCTTCAGCCCGGTGAGCAAACTTTGCTTTCGGCCGCGCGCAGTGAGCAAGACCATATACGTGTACGGCCGCCCGGTGCGCTCGCGAACTCGCCGGCAAATTTCGATACCCTCGATTTCCGGCATCATCCAATCGAGGATCGCCAACCGTGGCGGATCCTCGGCATCGAGCAGGGCGCACGCGTCATCGCCCTTGGCAACAGCGACAACCGGGTAGCCCCACTTTCGCAGGAACGCCTCCAACAGGCGCCGCGAGACCGGATCGTCTTCCGCAATCAGAATCTTCATGCTCATTTTGCGCTACCGGATTGCCGTTTTCCCGGCAACCACTGCTTCGGCCGCCGGACTGCGAAATGACTCGAGCGCCGCCAGCAAGCTTTCGAGCTGGCTTTCGACAGCGACGAACGCCTTTGCCGTTTGCGCCATATCGCCAGCTTTCGCGAGCTTTTCCATCTGCTCGACCGCGAGGTATGCGCCTCGGCGCCCGAAATTTCCGACGGAGCCCCTCAGCATATGCGCGATACGTGCAATTTCCGGCGCGTCCCCGCGTGCGATGGACTCGCGTAGTCCCTGCAAGATCGCCGGTAATCCGCTTTCGAAAAGCTGAACAATTTCGGCCAGCAGCTCCCGGTCGCCTTGCACCTGTTCCAGCAGCTCGGCGGTATTCAAGGAATCTGGCAGCATATCCGCCGCCATGGATGGCCCATTGTCGCCCCTCGGAGCGCTCATTCTGTCAATCGCCGCAAACAGGTTCGGGGCCTGGATCGGTTTGGGAATGTAATCGTCGGCTCCTGCCTCGATGCATTTTTCGCGGTCGCCCTTCATCACGTGCGCCGTGAGGCTGATGATCGGCAAATGCCGCCCGGAAACTTTTTCTTTCGCGCGGATCGCCCGGATGGCTTCGAGGCCATCCATTTCGGGCATCTGCACATCCATAAGCACCAGCTCGACTTCCTCGTGCTCGACTGCGGCCACCGCCTCGACTCCATTTTTCGCGATAAGCACGGTATAGCCCCGCTTTTCGAGCAGTCGCGTCGCCAACTGACGATTCACCAGGTTGTCTTCCGCCAATAGTATTCGCATGCCACCTCCCGTATTCGAGACCTGCGGAGGTGATTGAACATCTTCCGCATCGCTCGCGATTCTCCCGGTCTTACTCATCACTCCCAGAATCGCATCCAGCAGTTCCGAGGGTTGCACAGGTTTCGTAAGAAACCCCGCCAAACCTGCTTCGCGGCTGCGCGTGATGTCGCCCGATTGCATCGTTGAACTGAGCATGAACATGCTGGGTGCGGAAGCGTCAGCCGTCTTCTTAATGCGCTCGGCTAATGCAAATCCGTCCATCTCCGGCATGTCCGCATCGATCAGTGCGAGGCGGAAAGGCGCGCTCCCACGTCTGGTGTTCGCCAGCAACTTCAGGGCTTCGCTGCCGGACGCTGCCTGCTCCGGCGCCATGCCCCACTGGCTCAATAGCTGAGTCAGGATTAGCCGGTTCGTCTGATTGTCGTCCACAACCAACGCGCGAAGGCCGCGGAGGGCCGCGGGTTCGATCGCCGGTGGCGGAATAAAGCTCGACTCGGGAATCTTGAGCCGCGCCGTGAAATGAAAAATGCTGCCTTTCCGAGGTTCGCTTTCCACGGAGATGCCGCCATCCATCATTTTGACCAGGGCCCGCGAAATCGTCAGTCCCAGACCCGTGCCTCCGTATTTTCTAGTGGTGGAGTTGTCGGCTTGGGTGAACGCGGCAAAAATCAGTTTCTGCTTTTCGGGAAGAATTCCTATTCCCGTGTCGCGGACGCTGAAATGCAATTCAACGTCATCGGTGGTTTGACTTTCCACGTTAACCGAGACAACCACCTCACCACGTTCGGTGAACTTGATCGCGTTCATCACCAGATTCACCAATATCTGGCGCAATCTTCCACTGTCTCCCACCAGCCATTCGGGAACTGCCATATCCACCTGCCAGGCCAGCTCGAGACCTTTTCTGTGCGCCAAATGTCCCAGCGCCTTCAACGCTTCGCCCAAGCTTTCACGCAGCGCGAATGGGGATAAGTCCAGATCGAACTTTCCGGCTTCAATCTTCGAGAAATCCAGAATATCGTTCAGCAAGGTCAGCAAGGAATCCGCTGATGATTTCACCATGCCCAGATATTCGCGCTGCTCTCCCGTGAGCGGCGTCTCGAGCGTGAGCTGCGTCATACCCAGAATTCCGTTCATCGGGGTGCGTATCTCATGGCTCATGTTGGCGAGAAACTCGCTTTTGGCCCGGTTGGCCTCTTCGGCCGCTTCCTTCGCGGACAGCAAAGCCTGTTCCGCCTGCTTTCGCTCGCTTATGTCGTGATAAATAATCAAGCCGCCTACGTGCTCGCCCCCCACGCGCATTGGCGTCCCGTACAGTTCCACGTCTACTGTCGAGCCGTCTTTCTTACGGCGCTTGGTGACTTTTTGGATAGCCTCTCCGGCATCGCTCCGGCGCGTGAAATCGGCTGCTTCTTCGCTCAATTCCGGCGGCGCAATCAGTGAATTCAAGTCTGTTCCGGCGATTTCGTCGCGAACGTATTGGAACAGGCGTTCAAACGCCGAATTGCAAACCCGCACGCGGCCTTCGGGATCCGTCGTGACAATACCCATGGGGCTGGTTTCGACGAGCGCGTTCAGATACGCCGTGCGTTCCGCGACACGCTGTTCGAGTTCGCTGCGTCCTCGTTCCAATTCGCGATCGCGGTCTTGAATCCGCGCCAACATGGAATTGAACTGTTCATAGAGAAAACCAATTTCATCCTGGCTTTTTGAAACCACGCGGACCGAATAGTTCTTATCGACCGCGATGGCGAACGCCGCACGCGCCAGCTCCAGAATCGGGTCCGAAATGGAACTTTGCATCCGCGAGCCCACCAGCGCCGCCAAAAGCAGCGAAACAAGCAGCCCAAACGCGATCATGGCGGCAAGTCCTTCTTCGCGCGCTACAATCATGCTCAGATCACTTTCGAGGTAAATCGTTCCGGCGGGCTTTCCATCCAATTTAATGTTGCGGAAGGCGACAATCTTGCCGGCTGCAAAACGCGCGCCATCCTTCTCGGCAGGCGGGGGAGCAAAAACAGTTGCTTGTGGGTCGCGGTTGTAGACCGCGAGCACTTTTCCTTCCGACGTGTACAATGCCGCGTGCGTCAACTGTTTATCGGCTTCTAATGATCGAAGAATCTCGCTGCCCGATTGTTCGTCGTTAAAACTAAGGGCCGCGATGGAATTGGTGCCGGTGATTTCCGCAAGCGTTGCGACGGCCCGAAGCCGCGATTGCCGGGCCGAACCAACGTCGTATGCCGCGAAAATCGCGCACGCGGAGACCACGGCGAGTCCACAGGAAATCAGGATGATGCGCGTCAGTTTGCCGCGAATCGATTGATGGTCCAGAACCGTTTTCATATCATTCGCCGCGCTTGCCGGCGCCATCGTGGACCAACTGCGCCAGCGCGAGCAAAGGCGCTCGAATTCTCAAGCCCGCTCTGCCGGCAGCGTCCACGTTAATCAGAAAGCTGACGCGTTCGCCTTCTTGGACAAATTGGATGATGCCGCCGTTCGCCGCAAAATTGCCCGACTCACCCACCGTCAGCACCGCTGCATGGCTCAATTGATTAAGAATTTTCAACTGGCGCTTCGTTTCCGACGAAGTCACGAAAAGGACGTCACATTTGCCCAAATCCTCAAGCTGTCTCCCGCGCACGACTACGGGCCGACGATCATCGATCGGCTGGCCCAGGATCGATGCGTCCAATGAAACTCCAAATGGATCCCGGCCCAGAACGCAGAAATTAATATTTACGCTTGTCCCCTGATTCCCTGCATTCACTGAACGCGGCCATTCCACGAACTCCGCGAAACGGTGCAAATCCTCCGCTTCAATTCGATAGATTGCCGGACTCTGCGCTCGTCCTAGCAAGGAACCTCCTGCCAGTCCGCACGTAATGGATCCCAATAACAAAGCTCGTGAGATAGTTCGCACACTTCGCATCACGGTGCGGAAATTAGCAGGAAGATGGCCAAACGTGTCGGACGGAGCATGAGGCAAAGCACGTAAAATCAGGGTATTGCCTGAGGCCTCGGCGACAAACTACACAAGTTAATCCGGATTCTCTGTGCCAGTCGCAACCGCTGTGCCGAATTGAAACGCGGCCGTACTACTCTCCATTTCTCTATGCTAGACTCCGCCGTCAGTTCGCCATTCACTTGACTACGAACCGTCTCATAAATAATGTAACCGGAGCCACAAGGCTTGGCTTCAGGGGCTAAAGCCCATTTGGGGTGCCCATTTACGGCGGGGCTGAAGCCCCGCCCGCCTATGGCAGCCACTTATGAGACAGGTCCCCAGAGCTTACAGCCGGAATTCCGCGCGGGGAGGGACGGAAGAAAATGAAGAGATTAGCCGTAGCGTTATTGAGCACCACGATTTTTTTTGCCGCCGATGCAAAGGCGCAACAGCAAACGCCTTCCTCAACTTCGAACAACAGCACTTTTGTACTCAAGCCCGCGCCGAAAACGATCTCCTGGGGCTTCTACGCTGCAAACGCCACGCCGGTTCTGCGGATTCATTCCGGCGACACGGTTGAAATGCAAACTTTGATCACGTCCAGCCCGAAGGCTTTGCAAGGAGCCGGCGTTCCCGCGGATCAAGTTGAACAATCGCTTCGCGACATTTTTGATCAGGTGAAAGACAAAGGCCCGGGCGGGCACATTCTCACCGGCCCCGTATACGTGGAAGGCGCGGAACCGGGCGATGTTCTGGAGGTGCGCATCCAATCCATTCGCCTCGCCATTCCGTACGCTTACAACGCGTTCGGACCCGGACGCGGATTTCTGCCCAACGATTATCCCTACGGACGAATGAAAATTATTCCTCTCGACGCGCGGCGCATGGTCGCGCGTTTCGCCGACGGAATTGAAATCCCCCTCCATCCGTTTTTCGGCAGCGTGGGAGACGCGCCGCCGCCCGCCGCCGGTCGGATCAGCAGCGCACCGCCATGGATGCATGCGGGCAATTTGGACAACAAATATTTGGTGGCCGGTACTACGCTTTACATTCCCATCAACGCTAAAGGGGCGCTCTTCTGGGCCGGCGACGGCCATGCAGGGCAGGGCGACGGCGAAGTGGACATCACCGCGATGGAAACGTCACTCATCGGCACGTTTCAACTCATCGACCGCAAGGACATGCATCTGCTCTGGCCGCGCGCCGAAACGCCAGATTACTACATGACTATGGGCATCCATGAAGATCTGAATGAAGCGACGAAAATGGCCGTTCACGAAATGATCGATTTCCTGATGCACGATAAGCATCTTTCGCGCGACGATGCTTACATGCTTTCGAGCGTCGCCGCCGATTTGCACATCAGCGAGCTTGTGGACGGCAATAAAGTGGTGAGCATGATGCTGCCAAAGGCCATTTTCATTTCTAACGGCCAGCACCGATGAATGTGGATCGTCACCTGAAGAAATTCAATCTCGGAGGAAATGGCGAAGAAGTTTTCACTCGCGGCTGAGCGCCGCCGCTTCGTCGGCCGCGATATCGAGCACGGAATCGAGATTCGCCACTTTGATAAGCTGCAGAACTCGCGGCGGCGGCGCGAAGAAAATACAGCGCCCTCCGTTCCGCCTGACTTCGGCACAGTGGCGCACTAGCGAACCAAGTCCCCAGCTATCCATGTCCGTCACGCCCGCGAGGTTAATGGCGATCTGCCGTGCGCCTTCAGCAAGCAGTTCCTTGATTTGCTGACGGAACTTTCCTTCGCTTTCGCCCACCATCAGCGCGCCATTCAGGTCGAGAATCGTCGTCGCGCCTGCTTTGCGAATCTTGATGACCACGTATACCTCTCGAGCCGCAAACTATCCGAACTCGCCGCTCCAGACAAGTGAAACGTCTGCTCCCGCCTCTGCACTCTGCGTTTCCTGCAGAATGCGATCCTCAGGGGGCTGAGATGCGTTTTAGAGGCTCTGCGTTCCAGGTAAACTTATATCTTCGCAGCCGCCCCAGAGCGGTAGCTTGCAGAAATTACAACGCTGCGACGCCGGAACCAGCCCGAACCAGCGCTCGCGCGCAAAAACGCGTCCGCAACGCGGACACGGGAAACGGCTCACGTTGTAACCCGTCACCCAGACCATCGCCAGATAGGCCAGCAGCAGCTCTACAAATCCGCCGGCCCCCCATCCCAAGAAACTCTTGATTGCGACGCCGAAAAACAAAATCGGGAACAATGCCGCGAAAAGCGTCCAGAAAGCAGCGCGCAAACGGCGAAATCTTCGCCATTCGCGGTCGTACCGCGCTTGCCGGTCGGGCTCGTGCTTCGTCATTTTCTCTTCGGCGGCAAAAACTTCTTGTCGATTTCCGCGATCACCACGTAATTCGGATCCACCATTTCCGAAACGCGAATGCGCGCCACTTTCGAAAGCAATTCGTACGCATCCAGATTGCTCAGGCCGTAATCCTGATGAATCCAGGCGACAAGTTGCGCGAACGCAATGCGCAGTGAATCGTCGAGCGGGCGAGTGATGCCCGCGGTCATCAGTTCATGCTCGTTTTCGAAGCGCGGCCACGAAATTTTCCGGCCCTTGATCACCCGTACTTCCAAGCGGACACGCAGTGGAACTTCAATCGCCGTGCCCGCGATTTCTCCATCGCCCATCGCCGCGTGCCCATCGCCAAAATAGAGCAGGGCACCCGCCACATTCACTGGTAGATAAAGCGTATTGCCCACGCTCGCCTCGGGCGAGTCCATATTGCCGCCAAAATCGGCGGGGACAACTGAGCTGCGCGAATCGCCGCCCGCGGGCGCCACGCCGATGCAACCGAGAAACGGGTGCAGCGGAATCTTCGTCGTGAAACTCGAATCGTCCGCCTTGAACGTCGCCGTATTCGTCGCCGGATCGATGGGATAAAACCAGATGCGCCCGGGCAGCGGCTGATTAATCATCGGCGTAAGATCCGTCGAATTCAGCGCGCCAAATCCCGGAGCCAGCGCGCCGATTCCCTGTTTCCCGTTTACTTCGAGGGAAAGAAAACGTATCGCCAGCGTGTCGCCCGGCTCGGCGCCATCGATATAAAACGGTCCTGTGAGCGGATTGTCGCCCTTTGCCATGGCCAGCGTGTCGCCGGGATGCTGGATCGCGTTGCCAAAGCAATCGAGCGTGTTCGCTTCGATGATATCGCCCGAATGAACGTGCGCGACCGCGGGTGCCACGCAGTAGTCGTATTTCACATTGTCATTCGTCGCGTGATAGCGCACCACGTGCGCAGGCGCGGTGTTCGACGCCGTTTGCGCGACTGCTCGCGCTGCCAATATCAGAGCGACCGCTGCCAACAGCATCACGCCAAACCTCTTCGCAACTCCCATGCCTAGTCCTCCGGTCGCGCACACCAAGTATCCGCGAACCGCCAATTCTAGGCCAGGTACGAAAATGAGAGAAGCTCGGATTTATTTTGATTCGACGATTTACAGCGGAGGTTAGACGATTGCGAGCATGCGCTCGATGGAGCGGCGCGCCCGGCGGGCCGTTTCTTCGGGGACGCAAATCTGCGGCTCGAGGATTTCGAGCGAATGCAGGATGCGATCGAGCGTGATCGTCTTCATGAATTCGCAAACTGCCTCGGGATTGACGGGACGAAACAATTTTTCCGGCGCCATCTTGCGCAAGCGGTGCAGCATCCCCACCTCGGTGCCCACCGCGAATTCATTCGCCTTGGATTCGCCAATGTGCCGCATCATCCCTTCGGTCGAAAGAAAAAACGTGCGCGAACGAGGCAACGTGCCGTCCGCAACGCTCGCCATGCAGGAAGTGACGCAACCGCACTCCGGATGAATCAGCAATTCGATGTCCGGATGTTCGCCCATCATGTTCAGCACTTGCTGGGGGCGGATCGAGCGATGCACGTGGCAGGAACCCGGATACGCGATGATATTCGGCCGGCCGGTTTCCCGCGCCACAAACGCGGCCAAAAATTTGTCGGGCACAAATAAGATCGGCCGTTCCGACGGAATCGCGCGCACGATTTTCGCCGCGTTCGCTGAGGTGCAGCAATAATCGCTCTCCGCTTTCACTTCGGCGGATGTGTTGACGTACGCCACAACCACGGCGCCGGGATAGCGCGCCTTCCACGCGCGAAGTTCGTCTCCCGTGATCGTCGCGGCCAGCGAACAGCCCGCGCGCAAATCCGGCAGCAGCACGACCTTCTGCGGGCACAAAATCGCCGCCGTTTCGGCCATGAAGTGCACGCCGCAGAAAACAATTACGTCCGCTGGAGTCGCCGCGGCTTGCTGCGAAAGACCCAGCGAGTCTCCGACAAAATCAGCAATCTCCTGAACTTCGTCGCGCTGGTAATTGTGCGCCAGAATCACCGCATTGCGCTCTTCCTTGAGCCGCGCGATGCGCTCCTGCTTCAGGCGAATTTCCGCCGGCGAGTCGCCGACCGTTTCGATGGGCGGCAGGGAATAGCGCGCCTCAAACGGAATGGAATTTGCCGTTTCGCTCACGCCCAAATCACCTCGCCTCGGGAATAATCTTTGCGCTCAAATCGAGAGCGCGCACGGAATGCGTCAGCGCACCGATGGAAATCGCGTCCACGCCAGCGGCAGCATACTGCGCAACTGACTCCTCAGAAACATTGCCGCTGGCCTCAACAAGCACCTTATCGAGTAATCCCGCATCACGGAGCGCCTGCACGGCGCGCGCCGCATCCTTTGCGGAAAAATTATCGAGCATCAGAATGCATGGACAATCGTTGCTCACCGCTTGGAATTCGGCAAGCACGCGCGCAACGCTGACTGCTTCTTCCGCGCTCGTCACCTCGACTTCGAAAAACGCCGCCGATTCTCTCCGCTCCCACGCGCGCCGCAGCGCTGCAGCGAGAGCCGTCACTCTCTGGTTAGATGCCAATCGCAGATGATTCGACTTGACCAAAATCGCATCACTCAGGCTCAGCCGGTGAGTCCCGCCTCCGCCGCAGTGAATCGCGCGCTTGTCGAGCGATCCCCACGCTGTTTTGCGCGTGCCAACCACGTGCGCCGTCGGCGACGCTTGACGGGCAGCCTCGGCCAGTTTCTTTGTCGCCGTGGCAATTCCGCTCATGCGCTGCATTAAATTGACCACGGTGCGCTCCAGAGTCAGCAAACTTCGCGCATCGCCCATGACGCGCAAGATCACGTCGCCCGAGGCAACTTCGCTGCCGTCATCGATCACCGACGTCGCGGTCTGCCGCTCGCGCCCGTAGAGCCACGCCGCTTCCGCAACTCCCGCGACAACACCCGCTTCCTTGGCGCGAATCTCGACGGTGCACGGACGCGCGCCGATTTCCATCGCCTCAACTGTCAAATCCGCCGGCTCGGTGTCTTCGCGCAGCCACTCGTTCGTCAGCGTACGCAGGGCTCGAAGATACAGCGGATTCTCGAGCGTCAAATCGCCGCCGCGATAAAACGCCGCGCGCACGCGCTGCTCGCGCGTCGTGCGATGCAACCCTCCCGCGATTTCAGCCTTCGTCGTCACGCGATTTCGGTTTTCGTGCAGTCGCGTCCGCGGTGTCGCGGCCCGCCTTGCCGTTTACGCCCACAACGAAGTTCGCCGCGCAAACGGGAAAGCTCCATCTTCCCGTGCCTGAAGCGCGGAAGTCAACTGGCGCAATAGTAGTATAATTGTGAACTGCGCCAACTTCGCGCCCGTAATATTCTGCTCTTCAGGCAACTCACGGCCAGGATTCAGGTATCATGTCTGGAAGGCCAATAGCGCGCTCAACGTACCCCAACAAGTCATCGGCCACGGGACAGGAAGCAAAATGAACCACCTCGCACGCAGCTCAGCAATTGGAATTTCACTCTTTTTCGCGATGGCGCTTAATCTGCCGGCGCAAACGTCTCCGCAGAGTTTGCCGGCGCTAAAGCGGCGTCCCACCGGGCAAACTGAAGCGAAAGACGTGCCGGCGGGCGTTCCCGAAGCAGACGCGCCGGGAGAAAACAGCGACCTTGCTTTCCTGCAAGATTCCCTGCCGATTGTTCCCCCTCCCCTGCAACTGACCGTCGACGCCGGAGTTCCTCTGCGTGTGATGCTCAAGAAATCAGTGCCGGTGAAAAAAGCCGGCCAGCCGATTCGAGCGTTCACCACCGAACCGATTTATTCTTTCGACCGCGTGGTGATTCCCAAAAATACCGAAGTCGACGGGCAGATCACCGAATTGACCTCGCCTTCGAAGATGAAGCGCACCGCCGCGTATCTGAATGCGGATTTTTCTCCGCATCGCGCGCTTCAGGTCGAATTCGACACGCTGATTCTGAACGACGGAACGCGCATGCCGTTGCGCACGAAAGTGGTGCCCGACGTGGGGCCAGTTATACGCCTCGAAACGAATCCACAAAAAAACGGAGCGGTCCGCCGCGCGCGCGGTCTGATCAGCCAGCAATGGCATCTCGCGATGGAGCAGATAAAACCATCGGCAGTCTGGCAACACGCGAAACAATTCGCCTGGAACGAATGGCCGTATCATAAACAGAAAATTGCGGCCGGAACCGTGTTCGACGCGGAGTTGGAGCAGCCCCTCGAATTCGGCTCGGTTGCCATTGCGGCGGAAGAGATGGGAGCGATGGGCCAGCTTCCGGCAGTGAATAATGAAGCATACGCGCGGCTCGCGACGCCTTTGAGTTCCGCCAGCGCGCATCTGGGCATGCCCGTCAGCGCCATTCTCACGCGCCCCGTTTTCTCTCCCCAAAGGAAACTGCTGCTGCCCGTGGGCACGGAACTTCAAGGCATGGTAGTGCACGCGGAACCCGCGCGGCGAATGCATCGCAACGGTCAGCTTCACTTCACGCTGCAGCGCGTTCAGTTGCCTCTGAGCACGCCGCAGCCGGTGGAAATGGCGCTCGAAGGAATTGAAGTTGCCAAATCGTCGCACATCAAACTCGATTCGGAAGGCGATACCAGCGTCGCCAGCGACAAAGAATCGCGCGTGCTGCGCACCGCACTATCCGTCGCGATTGCGACTTCGACAATGCATCACGGTGATTCCGACGATGGCCCTGCCGACCAGGGCGGCGGCGCGGGAAAATCGGGCGTAGCCGGCGGCTCCGGTTACAAACTCATCGGCTTTGCGCTCGGCATCGGACTGCAATCGCGTGCGTTTGGGCAAGTGATGGGTTTTGTGGGAGCGGGCGAATCGGTCTATTTTCATTTCATCACACGCGGCAATAATCTCGTATTGCCAAAGGACACGCCCATCCAGGTCACATTTGGCCAGCACCGCCGTCCCGCGGGGTCATAGCCTCAACGCCGGCCCGGTAACGAAAGGCGTTTTCTTCGCATCTTACGTGCGGCGGGAACATCTATTATTTGTTTCTTCGTGAGAGTATCGTTTTTCGAGGAAAATCCCTTTGAACGAGGTCATTTTGAGAAGCAGAGCACGCGCCCTTGTCGCCGCTGCAACCATCATTTTCTTCGGCGTTGGCGTTGGCACGATCGCCGGATGCGGCAAAACCCATTCGACTGAATCGACGGCAGCGCAACCGCTCGCATCGGACGGATCGGCTGCATTAGAAGGCGTCGCCGACGCACCGGACGCTCCCGCCGATGTGCTTACCTACCACAACGACAATGCCCGCACCGGTTTCTACGCCAGCGAGAAAGTCCTGACGCCCCGCAATATCAACTCCCGCGACTTCGGCAAAATCGCCTTCTTGTCCGTGCAGGGCCTCGTTGACGCGGAGCCGCTCTACGTCTCGCAGCTGAAAATCGCAGGCGTGAAACGCAACGTTGTTTTCGTGGCGACTGAACACGACCTTGTCTACGCCTTCGATGCGGATACGAACGCACATCTCTGGCAAGTCTCTCTGCTCGGCCCAGATGAAACCACGAGCGACGATCGCGGCTGCGGCCAGGTGAAACCGGAAATCGGAGTTACGTCAACGCCGGTGATTGATTTGCAGGCGGGCCCGCACGGGGCGATTTACGTCGTGGCCATGTCCAAAGACAGCTCCGGAAAATATTTTCAGCGTCTGCATGCCCTCGATATCACCACCGGCGTGGAACTGGGCGACGGCCCGCAAACAATTGAAGCCACCTATCCGGGCTCAGCCGTGCCCAATTCGAAAGGCCAGGTCGATTTCGATCCAAAACAATACAAAGAACGCACCGGTTTGCTCCTCCTCAATGGAGTCGTCTACACGAGCTGGGCGTCGCATTGCGACTTCGACCCTTACAACGGCTGGATCATCGGATACAACGCGCGCACCTTGAAGCAAGCGAACGTGCTCAACATCACGCCCAACGGCAGCGAAGCCGCGATCTGGATGTCCGGAGCGGGCCTCGCCGCGGATTCATCGGGGAATATTTATTTCCTCGCGGGCAACGGCACGTTCGACACGACGCTCAATTCTCAGGGCTTTCCCGAGAAGAGGGATTACGGCAACGCGTTCATGAAACTTTCCACCGGCGGAGGAAAGCTTTCGGTGAGCGACTACTTCGTGATGCACAACACCGTCGAAGAATCGCGAAAGGATTTGGATCTTGGTTCGGGCGGCGCGATGGTTTTGCCGGACCTCCACGACAATTCGGGAAAGACGCTTCATCTGGCCGTCGGCGCGGGCAAGGACGATATTATTTACTTCGTGAATCGCGAGTCGATGGGCAAATTCCATCCGGACAATGACAACGGTATTTACCAGGAAGTCCCGCGCACCGGAAACGACGACTCCGAGGGACTCGGCGGCACCGGAGGCGTCTTCGCGGCGCCCGCGTACTTCAATCACATGCTTTATTACGGCGCGGTCGACGATTCTCTGCGCGCATTCAAGATTGCCAATGCACGGGTTGTGGGTCCAGCGGAGTCGAAGACCGCCGTCACGTTCGGCTATCCCGGGACCACTCCCAGCATTTCCGCGAACGGCGCGAAAGACGCCATTGTGTGGGCTGTCGAGAATAATTCCCCCGCCGTGCTCCGCGCGTACGAAGCAAGCGATCTAGCCAGAGAACTTTACAGCAGCAACCAGCAGCGCAGGCGTGACGAAATCACCGGAAACAAATTCATCACGCCGATGATCGCGGGCGGAAAAGTTTTTGTGGGAACGCCAACGGGCGTCGCGGTTTTCGGTTTGCTGCCGAAGCCTGCCGCCCCGCAACAATCTCCGCGCCGGAAATAATTCGCGTCACGCGCGGTGAAGAAGCACCGCGCCTGAGCGCCACAACTTCATCATTTTGGCCGTGCGCCGCGGCATCAGCTTGGCCCACAGCCGGATCATCCAGTCCCGCGGCATGGGCCGGTTAAACTCGCGCGAAGCCTGAAAAAAACCGCGAAATTCAATCGCCTCCCAGCCGGACGGCCGGAAAAATTCTTCGCCGGCCTCGGGCGCAAATTTGATGGGCGCGCCCGCGGCGCTAAGCTGCTTGCCCCAGTAGCGGTTCATCACCTGCCTGACTTTCGGCGAGGCAAGGTCCGTGAGCCAAAAATGAAAATGGCCGCACGCATGCAAGTCGCGCGCCACGCCGGCGACCTGCGCGTCCTCCAGGTAAGCGAGCAATCCTTCCGTGATGATAAGAGCGCGGCTGCAACTTCCATCGATCCGCGCGAAAAGTCCGCGCCGCGCCGACTCATCCGCCAAATCCAGGGAAATCCGCTCGAGGCGGCATCGCGGAATTTCTTTCGCCAGCATTTCGGTTTTGTAAGCGATCATTTCGGGAAGATCGACTTCCACCCATTGCAGATTGGCCGGGAGCGCGAGCCGATAAGGCCGCGTGTCGAGTCCGGCGGCGAGGTTCATCACCAAATCGATTCCTTCAGACGCAATCGTGCGCAGAAGGATTTCATCGAAAAGCGCCGTGCGCACGACCATCGACCACGACATGCGCAGGCCGCCGCGAAGCGACCTGGTAATTTGCTCGCCGCGCTCCCCGGCGAGTTTGCGCGCGTACGGGTCGCGGAAAATCGCATCCGCGCGTTCCGTTTCCATCGCGCGGTAATAGGCCACCCAACGCGCTGTGTCCGACACGTTACGTATCGCCGGGCCTTTGGATGTTTCGGTCACTGATTTCCCTCCAGGACACTGTCGAACGTTAGACTATTTTGCCAGCTTGCCACCAGGAATGATATGGCTCCTGCTACGCCGTCGCTTTACTTGAACAAACGCACCCGCACAAATATTTCTTTTCGCGCTGCGCCTGGAATGATTTATGCTTCCCTGTTTTCCCCAAATTGAGAGGTGCAACTTGACTCCGATTCGCCGCATTGCCCTGATAGCTCTTGCCGTCGTCGCCACAGCAGCTTTCGCTCCCGTTCTGATGGCGCAGCAGTATCCCCCCAATCTTTACCAGGACATGCGCTGGCGGATGATTGGCCCATTTCGAGGAGGCCGCACCAAGGCCATTTCCGGCGTCGCCAGCCAGCCGAACGTTTTCTACATCGCGCAAGTGAATGGCGGCGTCTGGAAGAGCACCGATTACGGCCAGACGTGGCATCCCATTTTTGACGCCGAGCCCACGCAATCGGTCGGCGCAATCGAAGTCGCTCCTTCCGACCCGAACGTTATTTACGTCGGCAGCGGCGAGGGTTTGCAGCGGCCCGATCTTTCCGTCGGCAACGGCGTTTATAAATCAACGGACGCGGGAAAAACCTGGACGCACGTCGGTCTCGATGATGCCTTCCAAATCGCCGAACTCGCCGTTGACCCGCGCAACCCTGATCACGTGCTCGTCGCCGTTGTCGGCCATCCCTACGGCCCCAGCGAACAGCGCGGAATTTTTCGCACCACCGACGGAGGCCAGAGCTGGCAAAAAGTTCTCTCGTCGGACAAAGACCAATACACCGGAGGCGGCAGCGTCGAAATCGACCCTTCCAACCCGAATGTCGCCTACGCTTCTTTATGGGATTCCGTCTCCGGCCCGTGGGAAGACGCCAACGAATACGACGGCCCCAATAGCGGCCTTTACAAATCCACCGACGGGGGCGCCACGTGGAATCAGCTCACGGGAGGCCTGCCCGAGGGAATCATCCAAGTGCACACCGCCATCGCGCCAAGCGATTCCAGCCGTGTTTATGCTTCCATCGCGCACGGTCGCGGACTCGGGATCTATCGCTCCGACGATGCAGGCGCCACGTGGACGCTGGCCACCACCGACCGCCGTCCCACGGGCCGCATTGGCGGCGGCGACCTTTGCGTTTTAAGAGTGGACCCGAAAAACCCCGACATCGTTTATTCCACCAGCACGGTCACGTTCAAATCCACCGACGGCGCGAAAAGCTGGGAAGCTCTCAAGGGCGCGCCCGGCGGCGACGATTATCAAAATATGTGGATCAACCCGAATAATCCCGACACGATTCTGCTGACCAGCGACCAGGGCTCGATCGTCAGCGTGAACGGCGGAAAAACGTGGAGCTCCTGGTACAACCAGCCGACCGCGCAGTTTTATCACATCATTACAGACAATCGTTTTCCTTACTGGGTCTATGGAGGCCAGCAGGAGAGCGGCTCAGTCGGAATCGCCAGCCGGGGCAACGACGGCGAAATCACGTTTCGCGACTGGCATCCCGTGGGTGTAATCGAATACGGCTACGTGGCACCCGACCCGCTGAATCCCAACATCATTTACGGGGCCGGCCGCACGGAAGTCTCAAAATATGACTGGACCACTGGACAAAAACAAGATGTAACGCCTATCGCCGCCGCTTCGGATAAATATCGCGGCGACCGCACCGAGCCGATCATGTTTTCGCCCGTCAATCCGCACATCCTTTATTACGCGGCGAACGTGCTTTTCAAAACCACGAACGGCGGCCAGTCCTGGCAGACCATCAGCCCCGATTTGACGCGCAAAGAACCCGGCATTCCGGACAGTCTCGGCAACATGGTGAAGAGCGCTCCGCCGCGTGGCGCAATTTATTCGCTTGGCCCGTCGCCCAAGGACGTGAATTTACTTTGGGCGGGCACCGATGACGGCCTGATTTGGGTGACGCACAACGGCGGCGCAAATTGGAAGAACGTCACGCCGCCTCAGTTGGCGGCGTGGAGCAAAGTCACGCAGATTGTCGCCTCGCATTTCGACGTCAACACCGCTTTCGCTTCGGTCAGCCGTTTCCGCACCAACGATATGAAGCCTTACATCTACCGCACCGACGATGGCGGCAAGCACTGGCAACTCATCTCTGACGGCCTGCCGGAGAACGAGCCTGTGAACACCGTTCGCGAAGATCCCGTGCGCAAGAATCTGCTTTTCGCGGGCACGGAAACCGCAGTGTGGGTTTCTTTCGACGCCGGAGATCACTGGCAATCGCTGCAATTGAATTTGCCGCACACGTCCATGCGCGACCTGTGGATTCACGACAACGACTTGCTCGTCGGCACTCACGGCCGCGCATTCTGGATTCTTGACGACATCACTCCGCTTCGCCAGCTCACCGACGCCATATCGAAATCCAACGCGCACCTTTTCAAGCCCGCGCCCGCCTATCGCTACCGTCGCGACACAAATACGGACACGCCGCTGCCTCCGGAGGTTCCCGCCGGCAAGAATCCGCCCGACGGCGCGATTATTGACTATTATCTTGGCGGCGCATCTTCAGGGGACGTCGCGCTCGAGATCTTCGATCACGCCGGAAAACTCGTTCGGCGCTATTCGAGTACTGACCAGCGGCCTTACACTCTGGAAGAACAGTCGAAGTCGCAAATCATTCCCACGTATTGGATTCAAAAGCCTAAAATTCTGTCCACGGAATCAGGAATGCATCGCTGGGTTTGGGATTTGCATTACACAACGCCGGAAAGTCTGCGCTACGGCTATCCCATCGCCGCCGTTCCGCATCACACGCCGCGCTATCCGCGCGGCCCGCGCGCTTTGCCCGGCGTCTACACGGTCAAGCTGACGGCCAACGGCCACACGTACTCTGAAACTCTCACCGTGAAGGAAGACCCGCGCGTTCACGTCACTCCGCTTGCTCTCGCGGCGCAATTCGCGATGGAGGACCGCCTTGCCTCTGGGATGGACCGCAGCTATCACGCGCTTCTGCAAGTCAGAAAATTCCGCGCAGACTTGAAGCAGCGCGGCGGCGATGAAGCTCTCGACAAGCAAGCTGCGGCTCTCGAAGGCGGTGGCGGACCGGGTGCGTTCTTCGGGCGCGGAAGAAGCGCAGACAGTTTCGCCTCAGTGAATTCCGAATGCGCACAACTTTACTCGCAAATCGACGGCTCCGACGCCGCGCCCACGGCTGTCCAGGAAGCCGCGTCGCGCGCGCTCGGCGCAAAGCTAGCCTCCATGTTCGCGAAGTGGAAGCTGATGCAGGTAAAATCAGCCAAGAAGTAGAAGCAGGCGGAAAAAACCGCCGCAGCAGTCAGGCAAAAATTAGGCAGGCTGAGGCAGCTTGCCGTCACGCAGCATCGGCATGGTGCGGATGCGCATGCCCGTGGCGTTGAAAATCGCGTTGCCCAC
>JBOGNJ010000168.1:0-5678 GCA_050746905.1 Candidatus Acidiferrales bacterium | reverse complement strand
CAAAAAGAGCCAGTACCGGCTTCGCAAACAGCCAGTTGACCACTTTTGTCACACCCAGCACTTTCTCTTCGCCCATGAATTTCCTGCTTTAGTAACTACGGGGTTTGTAACGCATCCATTGGATTTACAGCGCCTTCCAGCGGTGTTCGCCGCGCATCAGTTCGTAGGCCAATTCCAGAACAATAGCCGGTACCACCGCCACCAAACCGCACAGAAACGCAATGGCAGGCAACCGCAACCAAGCGAGAATAGCATACGCAACTATCAGCAGCAACACGAGCCGCCCGAAGAATTTCGCGTGTACGCTGCGCGGCACATGCACCGTTTCCGCGCCCGCCTGTGCCATTCCCAAACGCATCAGCCCCGCCGCGCCCTGCCGCAGCCATCGAAAATTCAGCCAGCACAGCGCCGTCCCAATCGCCGCAGCTTCCGCGGCTCGAATCCCCCAGCCGATCCACGCGCCCGCGACCATTCCAGCGCCTAGCCCCAAAATGAAACCCTCAATGCGACGCTCGATGGCCGCATAATCCGCTTCACTCACCGTCTCTCTTTTCCTCGGAATTCGCAGCTTTCAGCACATCCCGAATCCCGATAACGGCGCCCAAAACACCCAGAATGATCATGAGGATTGGTTTTGTGTCAAACCATCGGTCTAAGAAATATCCCGCCGCGCCACCCGCGAGTGGTGGAACGACAATCAGGAGAGGCAGCTCGAACGCCAGCGCAATTTGCCTGATAGCATTCCCACGATCCTTTTGAGGTGAATTCGGCTCCATGGTCAAATCAGACGGTCAGCTTGTCGCTCGCGCGCCCCTGCAATCAATCATGGCGCGCGCCGTGCAGCACGGACACCGCGTGCGGCAGCAATTCCGCAATCGCCTCAAACGACTCCACGGCTCCGCGCGGACTCCCCGGCAAATTCACAATCAGCGTCGTCCCGCGTATCGCCACGATCGCGCGCGACAGCGCCGCATTCGGATTTTTCGCCGCACCGATTTGCCGCATTCGCTCCGCAATCCCCGGTGCCAGCCGGTTCGCCACCGAAGCCGTCGCCTCCGGCGTAACATCTCGCGGCCCCAATCCTGTTCCGCCCGTCGTCAGAATCACGTCGCACTTCCCCGCATCGGCCAATTCCAAAAGCTGCACGCGAATAAGTGACTCCTCATCCGGCACGATGGAAGTTGAAATCAATTGCCACCCAAACTCGCGGCACCGTTGCGCTAGGGCTTTCCCAGAGCCATCCTCGCGTTGCCCCGCGGCAACCGAATCGCTGATCGTGATTATGGAAACGCGCATCGCTTGAATCGGTCAGATTGAATTGAGCCGGTGAAACTGCCGCGCTAATTCCCCGCCGTGTCCGGCTGGCCTTCCGGAACCGCCTGCTGGCTTTCATCGATCAGCCGCAGCGCTTCCATCAGCAGTCCCGTGGTCGAACGTTCAATCGTCGTCCGCTTGGGCGCCGAATTGAAATCAATCTCGAACTCGCCCGCGGACCAGCGCACCGCCTCATAAACCGCCGGTTCGCCCTCGATCTTGCCGAGCTTCGCGTCCTGGCATTGCCCCACGGAAAAGTAGATCTCGCATGTTTTTCCGTTCTTCCGCACGGTCAGCTTGCACGTTTTTTGTCCCATCTCAATCGACTGCATCAGGTCCAGCATGCTCATTTCTTCCAGGCGCCCCTGGACCACGCCCGGTCGCACGGAAGTCTTCTGCAGTTTCTCAAGCTGCAACCGGTCGATCACTTTTTTTGCGCGGCGCACCAGTTCGTGCACAAAAAACGGCTTTGTGATGAATTCCTCCACGCCCTCGACCATCGGCCGCAACTTCTCCTCGATGTCGCTGCGATTAGCCAAAAAAATAAACGGAATGGGCCGCGACGCGAACCGCGCTCGCAATTTTTCGAAGAGTTGCCGCCCATCGAGCCCCGGCATGCGGTAATCGCATAGCACCAGATCCGTCGGCTCCTCCACGATTTTCACCAGCGCATCTGCGCCATCCGCGGCCGTGCGCACTTCGCAATGCGGCTCCAGACCTTTGACCATGAGGTCCAGAATCAACGGATTGTCGTCAACCACCAAAACTTTGACGTCTTTCATCGCCGCGCGCGCCCGGAGCGCCGCCGCACGTAATGGCCGCTCCGTCCTCCCGACTTTTCCACCAGGTAAATCCCCGAAATTTCCATGCCTCGATCCAGCGCCTTACACATATCGTAAATCGTCAACGCCGCCACGGCCGTCGCCGTCAGCGCCTCCATTTCCACGCCCGTCGGACCTGTCGTCGTCACGCGCGACACAATCTCGACACCATTCTGACATAGCTCGGTCGCAACATCTATGTGCGTCAAAAGCAGCGGATGACAAAGAGGAATCAGCTCCGCCGTGCGCTTCGCCGCCGCGATTCCGGCAATTCGCGCGATCTCCAGCGGATTCCCCTTCGGCGTTTTCAGCCGCCGCACTTTCGTCAACGCCACCTTGTCGATTTTCACGAATCCCCGCGCCACGGCCGTCCGCTCCGTTGCGGACTTCGCCGTCACGTCCACCATGCGAACACGCCCCTCCGAATCGTAATGTGAAAGCCCCTGTTTCATTTTGCCTCTACAATAGTCCGCGTCGTGGCAGCACGTCCACCCATTCGCCCGCCGCGAGCTTCAATTTCGATTGATGCACAACGAGAAAGCAATTTCCGCGCGCCAACGTCGCGATATCTCCCGAGCCTTGCCAGGGCAACCCTCTCACCGCAGCTTCGCCGCTCGCCCAGTCGAGCACTGCCGGCAGAAAATGCGTCAGCACTGCTTTCAACTCAACGCTTTTCGCCAACTTCGCTTTTAGCAATGGCAAAGGCCGCCCCTCGCCGCCGCTCAAAATATCGATCGCCGGAACCGCCAGCAGCTCAAACGTCACCATCGTTGACACGGGATTCCCCGGCAATCCAAACACCGGTTTGCCCCTGCAAATTCCAAACACTGCGGGCCGCCCCGGCCGAATCGCCACCGAGTCGAAAAAGAATTCCGCGCCGAGCCCGCGCAACACTTCCTCCACCAAATCGTACTTCCCCATCGACACGCCGCCGCTCAGCACCACCGCATCCCCTTCCAATCCTCGTTCGATCATCTTGCGAAGCTCGTCCGCCCGATCCCGCGCATTTCCAAGCAGCACCGCCTCCGCGCCCGCAAGTTCCGCCTGCGCCTCGAGCGATACGCCATTGCTGTTGCGAATTTCAAACGCCCCCGGTTTCGCATCTACAGCGACCACTTCATCGCCAGTCGAGAGAATCGCGACGCGCGGTTTGCGAAACACATCCAATTCCGTCCGGCCAACTTGCCCCGCAATCGCCACTTCCGCATAACCGATTCGCGTCTTCTCTCGCAGCAACACGTCTCCCGTGCGAGACTCTGTCCCGCGCGGCACAATATTCATCCCCGCCTCTGCCGTGCGCTCAATCGTCACTTCGTTTTCTTGCGTGCCCGCTCGCGTGTGCTCGACCATCACCACCGCATCCGCGCCTCGCGGCGCCGCCGCGCCCGTCATTATCTGCACGCACTCGCCCGCGCCCACTGTCCCCGCGAACGCGCCACCTGCCGCAATCTCCCCAATCACGTGGAACTTCGCGCCTGATTCGCGGCAATCCGCTGCGCGCACAGCAAAGCCATCGCGTGCCGCGCGGTCAAACGGCGGGTAATCACGGTCCGCGACGATTTCTTGCGCAAGAATCCGCCCCAATGAGTTTTCGAGCTTTATTTTGTCGCGCGCGGGAATTCGACGCAGGCCTGCTGTGACTTCGATAACCTTTGCTCTCGCGGCCTCATACGACAGCATCACGTTCACAACCAGGAAGCGAGCTTCGTTCCGGGAGGAATAATCGTGGAGTCGCGCTCGGGCCCCGTTGAAATCATGCCAATTTCGGCGCACAGCGAATCCGAAATAAATTTCATATAATCGCGCGCCGCTTCCGGCAAATCGCGCGCTTCGCGCACATGCTCCGTAGGCTTCTGCCAGCCTGGCAATGTCTTGTATTCCGCCGTCACTTCCGCGAGCACTTCCACTTCCGCGGGCATCTCGTCGAGCTTCGATCCTTTGTAGCGATAGCCGGTGCACACCTGAATTTCCGCTTGCGTGTCGAACACGTCGAGCTTCGTCACCACCAGCGAATCGATTCCGTTGACCTGCACCGCGTAGCGCAACATCATCAGATCGAGCCAGCCGCATCGCCGCGGACGTCCCGTCACGGCGCCATATTCATTGCCGCGATCGCGCACCGCCTTCGCGTCCAGGTCCGGCATCTCCGTCGGAAACGGCCCGCCGCCCACGCGCGTCGTGTAAGCCTTCGTCACGCCAATCACGCCGGTGACTCGCGTTGGCGCCACGCCCAATCCCGTGCACGCGCCGCCCGCAATTGCGCTCGACGACGTCACGTACGGATACGTCCCATGATCGATGTCGAGCATAGTCCCTTGCGCGCCCTCGAATAAAATCGATTTGCCTTCAGTAAGCGCTCGATTCACCAGCGAAGAAGTATCCGTCACAAATCCGCGTATTTTCTCCGCAAGCCCGTGGTACATCTCGAAAATCCCCGTTGTATCCAACGCCTGCCCGTACGCCGCGCGGCTGAACGCATCTTTCACTTCGATATCGCGCTCGAACTTCCGCTGAAATCTTTCGCCATCCATCAAATCGCACACACGCAGCCCGCGCCGCGCCATTTTATCTTCGTACGCGGGACCAATGCCGCGCGATGTGGTTCCAATCTTATGCGGTCCCAGCGCCGCTTCCGCCGATTTTTCGAGCTCGCGATGAAAAGGAAAAATCAGGTGCGCGCGATTGCTCAAAAACAGCCGCCCTTCCACGTTAACGCCGCCCTTGCTCAAAGCGTTGATTTCCGCCACCAGCGCCGCCGGATCCACCACCACGCCCGCGCCGATAATCGCTTTCTTGCCGGGCCGCAAAATCCCGCACGGAACCAATTGCAGCACATGGCGATTCTCGCCGATGATGACCGTGTGCCCGGCGTTGTGCCCGCCGCCATATCGCGCGCTGTAATCGAACGACCCGGCCAGGAAATCCACCACCTTCCCTTTGCCTTCGTCGCCCCACTGCGCGCCCACCACCGCAATCGCTTTCATCCGTTCGTCTCTCGCCTTTCGCCCGTCACTCGCCTAACCGCTCAGCCGCACTCTGCCCTCTCCATTCCGTTTCGGAAATCATGCTGAGAGGAACTTGCGGCCGGTGCAGAATCCACAATCCTACGCTCGCCCCACCGCGAAAACAAGCCGCGAACTCGTGCAAAACCCAGCGGTTTTGTGGCACAGGCTTTAGCCTGTGTGCTTTGTCCTTTCGTGCGCTCCACCCTGTTTACCCTGCTTGCCCTGAGCGGATCCTGCGAAGGGACGAAGGGAGGGAGCGTTCTCTGCGAAGCCTGCCTGCCGCCCGCCCGCAGCCTGCCCGCCGCGGCGGGTGGCGGGCAGGCAGGGGTGGGGTTTTAGCATCGTGGTCACTATCTGCCTCAGTCTCATATTATTCGAGTAGCTTCCTCGCCGTGTCCTCATCCTCTCGCCTAACCATTAGTCTCACGCCCGTATCGGCTCCCAGCGCCGGTTGCATCCCGCCAAAGTCATCCGCAACGATCATCGCGTCGACGCCGTTCGCCTCCAGCATGCTCCTGCCGATTTCCGCCTCGTGCCG
>JBOGNJ010000167.1:0-3342 GCA_050746905.1 Candidatus Acidiferrales bacterium | reverse complement strand
GCAGCTGTGCGCGAGTGCATGGAATTTTGCGAATGGCAGCGCTGGGTGCCGCCCAACGGCACAGTGGTGCTCAAACCGAATCTGTGTACCGCCGTACCGGAACAGATGGAATCCTCGAACACGAAATTGGAAGTGACCGCCGCGGTGTGCGAAGTATTGCTCGAGCGAACGAATCGAATCTCGATAGTGGAAGCTGACCATATTCGTCAGACGACGGAGCACGTTTACGAGGCCACGGGATATAGCGAACTTGAGAAAAAATACGGAGTTTCACTGGTAAATCTTTCGAAAATGCCGATGGTTAAATGCCGATGCGAGCCCATCGGGGAAATCGAACTTCCGCGGATACTGCTGGAGTGTGATGCGTTCATTTCGATTCCGGTGCTGAAGACACATGCGCTCACGTATTTCACAGGCGTCTTGAAGAACCAGTGGGGCTGCGTACCGGTGGCGATGGACCGGATTCAGCATCATGGCGCCATCCATGAAATGCTTTCATCGCTGCACCGCCTGTTTCACCCTCAGTTCTCGGTCGTGGATGCAACCGTTTGCATGGAAGGCCGCGGGCCCGTGGCCGGAAAGCCCCGCCGCCTTGACGCGATCCTGGCCAGCCAAGATGGCGTGGCGCTGGACGCAACGTGCATGCGCCTGATCGGACTTGAGCCTCACCTCTCGAAACACGTCGTCTACGCCGCGAAGCAAGGCCTGGGGCACATCGAAGCCAAAGATATTGAAGTGGACGGAGACTGGGCGAGCTATGCGACGAAGTTTGAACCTCCTCCGAAGGACCGCTTGAATACGCTTATGTTCAAGTTCAGCAAATACCGATGGTTCACGAAATACATTTTGGGAAATGACGTTGTGTATTATCCCGTCCGGTCCATGGTGAAATTGCTTCGACGCCTGGGTTTGGTGAATGGCTGAGGATTAGGAAGCAGCGAGATGAAGGAAATTAAGGCGGACGCGGAATGATTTCCCAAACGAGCAAATCCGAACAGCCGCTGGTGAGTGTTGTCATCTTGTATTACAAGAGGCGCGAGACTATCGAAGAGTCGATAGACTCCGTCCTCGCGCAGGACTATCCGCGCGTGGAACTCATCGTGGTGGACAATCATTCCGAAGATGACATCAGGCAGGTGGTTGAACAACGCGGAACGCGAGTGAATCTGATCCAACTTGCCACCAACATGGGCACTTGCGCGGGCCGCAACGTGGGATTACGCGCGGCTCACGGCGAGTTTGTGGCGTTTTTTGACGACGACGTAAAATTTTTGTCTCCCTTCGAGGTTACCAAGATCACGAAAATGTTCCAGGCGCATGCCGCAATTCAGGTGCTGGCGCTGCAATCGTGCGATCCGGATACGGGCGAACTTCGTCTGCGGGAGTGGTGCCATCCGCGATATTGGAAGGAACACGCAGAGGCGGAATTCGAGACCAGTTGGTTTGGAGAAGGCATGGTTGCGTTTCGCAAGGATGCTTTGGATGCGTGCGGTGGATACTACGAGCCTTTGTTTTATGGAGCCGAGGGTGATGATCTGGTTGTGCGCCTATTTAATCGGGGGTATCGAATCCTTCACGCTCCTCAGGTGCGGATCGGGCATCGCGCATCGGAGACAGGGAGAAGCTCGTATCGGCAGATCTACTACTTTACGCGGAATTATCTCTGGACCGCGTACAAGGATTTCCCGATTCACGCTGGAATCCGATATTTATTGCCGAAACTAGCAATGATGGGATTCTTCGCGATGCGCACGCGGGCATTTAAGGCCTTCTTTCGAGGTTTGTGGGATGGGATCAAGGGTTTGAAAATGATCCGGCCGGACCGGACACCGGCGACTCCGTCCACGAGAAGGTATCTGGCGGACCTGGAAAAATGGCGCCCGAATTTGCTGGTTCGATTGGCTCGACATCGCGAGGCGCCGCAAATCTGAACATCATCCTAGAAGCGCGCAGTGTGGACTGGGACGAGTTTTCACTTGGGCGGAATCGGCGGCGCTTCGTTTACGTCTTGTTTACGGCGAAAATTTGTACCAAAGCATGTTGGCTTCGCTTACCTTTCCTATCAGATTGCCGTAATTTGCCCACTCGCCTCCACAGGACAGATTTTGTATTGGAGCGGAACAGGAGACAGTTCCGCTGACCGCCTCATGGCCGTCATAAGCGTTGTCGTGGATGGAAACGAGGCCTTGGTTTGAGCCTTGGAAATCCTGCCAGCTCCACCAGTTGAATCCCACAAACGGAATCGTGCCGTTGTGTCCCGGCGTCGACAGCAGATAGTTGACCGTGTTGTAGTATTCCTGGCCGCGAGCCGCTTGCGTGTGGAAATTCTCGAACGACGTTGCACCATGACAGGACATGGAAGAATCGGATTCTGCAATCAGCGTAATGAAATCCAGCAGCGGCACATCGCCCAAATACTGGGTTGTGTATTGATAAGCAGACTGAAAAGTGGCCGGAGCCGGACTGGTCGCTGAATATAAGAGCTGCACGAATGCCCCGTCGAGGTATGGCCCCGCTCCTTCCAGGAATTTGCTGTAGGCCGGGCCACCCCAGGCGCCTATTGTATCGAGTCCTAAATACGGCACCTTCGATTTAGCCCTCAGGTCGTCGTGCATGGTCTTGAAGTATTCCGCGGCCCACTGGGAAACCCAATTGTCCAAGTCCGCGCCGAATTTAGGATTGGCATTCGGCACAGGCTCGCTATTTCCCCCTCCCCCTGCACAGGCAAAGTAGGCCGGATAATTGGGATCGGGCCCTTCCAGGCACCAGGAGTTTGTGCCGACCCAGGCGGTGTGCGAACCGTCTTCGTCCATCAGCCCCGTGCCGCCCGCCATCCAGCCGCCGTGAACATAATTGGCCGTGATGGAAACGCCCAGCGCCGGAGCGGTGGCGAAACTGATGGTGACCGAGCCCGTTGAATAGTTAATGCTGCTGGTGGATTGAGCTACGAAGCTGGCTGTCGGGCTGCCGAGGGAGCCTGTGTTCGTTGCTGTGGCGATGCAGCCTGCGTGGAACCACGGGCAGTCGCCAATTTGCGCTTTTCCGCCGACCGAGATCAGCACGCTGAACGGGGACACGGCCGTATGCGCCAGGGTATGGGTGAAAGTAGTCGTTGAACCATTGCCTGTGCCAATGGCCTCGCCGGTAACCTGCGTCCCAGCGGAATCAAACGTTGTGTAGTTTGAACCCCAGGCAGAGTTCAGGTTGCCAATATTCCCATTGTACTTCTGCCACAGATAATCGCGCAGACTGCAGGGGCTCGAGATGGAGCACGGCGTGGTGGGATTGGTGGCCAGAGCTTTCGAGTAAACTTTGGTGTCCTGATAGATGAACGACTCTGAG
>JBOGNJ010000166.1:0-1963 GCA_050746905.1 Candidatus Acidiferrales bacterium | reverse complement strand
GCACTCGCCAACTCTTTGGCAATTTACACGGGGCGTTTGGGTTGTTATCTTTCGCCCAGTATACTTGCGTCGACCAGACTTTCTCCGGCGCGGGAAAGTCATACTCGACCCACTCGACGGTTCCTTTCCGGCCGTACCACACAAATCGCGGCACGCCCATCTCCTGCGAGTTGCTGGGCACAATTTTGTCATTCAGCGCAAACACCGTGGGCGAACGAACCGAGGCCGAGGCGCGACTCGAGGTCGCGACCGTGGGGATGGAGGTTCCGATTGTGTAGATAACGGCGGACGAACCTGCGGGATGCGCATCATCAATCCTCGCCGCGGAGGTTTCCTTCCAGTTCTGTTCGCCTCTCGCGCGATACCGAATTATGACGTCGCCCAGCGCTTCTCCAGCGGCTATGTAGTCTGTGTCATATTTGTCGTGCACATGTTTGAGGCTGGTGACGCCGGTTGTCGAAAAGCGAACCTGAAACTGCGAGTTCTCAGCGGTCTGCTGTGCGGCCGTCGCCGACAAGATGCTCAAAAGGGCAATCAGCAATGCAAAGCTGCGAACGCGCAACGGACGACGCCTCCTCAGATGTTCTAAGGTGCGAATCGAAGAACAGCGCGGAACGGGATATAATATACGAGTTCTACCAACTTGCACTAAATACTTTGCTTAGCCTTCAATTCCGATTCTTCTATTGACGAGTAAACGTTTTCAGCATAAATAACGGACGCAGATCCGAGTGCGTGTTGAACGAGTCTGTTCAAAAACAACCTGATGATCCGCATTCGATGCGCCGCGGGAGGAATTCGCAAATGACTCTCAAGAATTTGGGAAGACGCGAGCTCTTGAAAACAGGCGTGACGGCTGCGCTGGGGACGGCCGCGATTCCTTTCGCTGTGTCGGCGCGCGCGTGGCCGGCTTCAATCTCGCAGGGACAATCCGCACCCGCAACGAGCGCCGGAGCTCGAATCAAAATTGATTTCGACCGGAAGATTGGCGCGATTGATCGAAAGATTTACGGAAATTTCACCGAGCATCTCGGACGTTGCGTCTACGGCGGAATTTACGATGAAGGTTCTCCTCTCTCGGACAGCGACGGCTTTCGCAAAGACGTTCTCGCGGCCGCGCGCGGCATTCACGTCTCTGTGCTGCGATGGCCCGGCGGGAATTTCTCATCCGGATACAATTGGAAAGACGGCATCGGCCCGAAAGAACCGCGTCCGCGCCGCTGGGACACGGCCTGGCAGGAAGAAGAGTCGAATCGCTTCGGCACCGATGAATTCATCGAATACTGCCGCAAGCTTGGCGCCGAGCCATATATCTGCGTGAACATGGGCACGGGCACAATACAGGACGCGGCGGACTGGGTGGAATATTGCAACGCGACCACGGACACTTACTGGGCGAATCAGCGGAAGAAAAATGGCCACGCGGAGCCCTACAACGTGAAGTATTGGGCGCTGGGCAACGAGGTTTACGGAAGCTGGCAAGCGGGGCACAAGGATGCCGCGGATTATGCCGCGGCGGCTTTGGAATTCGGAAAGATGATGCGCTGGGTGGATCAGACGATCAAGCTCGTCGCCTGTGGCGGTCCCGGCGTCGATTGGAATTTGTCCGTCCTGGAAAAGCTGGTGGACATGGTCGACTATATTTCGCTGCATCATTACGGCGGCAGCACGGACAACGCGAAGGAATTCCAGGACGCGCGCAACTTCGAAAAACAGATTGGTGTGCTGGACGCGGTGATTACCGCGGCGATGTCGAGAAGCAGGAAGAAAGAGCGCGTTGCAATCGCCGTGGACGAATGGAATATCTGGTTTCGCTCGTGGTTTCATCGCGGCAACAATCACATGCTGGAAGAAGTCTACAATTTGCGCGACGCGTTGTGGGTCGCTTCGGGGCTCAACACGTTCCACCGCAATTGCCAGACTGTGAAGCTGGCGGACATGGCGCAGTTAGTGAACGTGATTG
>JBOGNJ010000165.1:0-5203 GCA_050746905.1 Candidatus Acidiferrales bacterium | reverse complement strand
CGTAATCTCCTTTGACAGTTCAGCGTCAACTCTCTACACTCACAAACATGGTAGTACATCTGAAACCGGAAACCGAGTCTCGCCTCCGGCAGCTAGCCGCGACCAGCGGGCGCGCTCCGGACGAGCTCGTCGAGGATGCCATGGCTGGCTATTTGGCGGAGGTCACCGAACTGCGCAGCACCTTGGAACGCCGATATGACGAGATCCAGAGCGGTCGCGTTCAGCCGGTCGAAGGGGAAGAAGCATTTAACCGTCTCCGCCGTAAAAGTGAAAACCGCCGCCGTTCATGAACGGCGGCTTTGTTCTCCATCCGGAAGCGCTCACAGACCTTGAAGAGATTTGGGAATTCATTGCCGCGGACAACCTCAACGCCGCAGATCAAATTCTCCAAGAAATTCATGACGAGATTCTGGCTCTCGTCCCGTTCCCTCAACAAGGTCATGCTCGTCCAGACCTGACTTCGCGACCACTACGGTTCCATTCTGTGCGTAACTTCTTGATCGCCTATGCCCCCGAGGAAAAACCGCTCCTAGTAATCGCGGTGCTCCACGGCCACCGCAATCCGCGCGTCCTCGCCGCCTTCTTGCGTGAACGAGGCTGAGTCTCTCTTCAATGGGACGGGTGGCACACATTGGCGGGTGGCGGGTGCCCCCTTGTCCTGAGCGAATTTCGCGAAGGAATCCTGTTTACCCCTGCTTGCCCTGAGCCGATCCTGCGAAGGGACGCAGGAAGGGAGCGTTGTTCGCGAAGCCTGCCCGCCGCAGCTCGCTCGCCGTGGCGAGCGGGCAGGCAGGGGTCGGGGGTTCGTCGGCACAGGTTTCGGCGCTCACTGTCACCCAACGTCGTACCGCAGCGCAACCACGCCCGAGCCGAATATCCTCGACTTAATCAGCTTCAACTTCTGCCGCCCAGCGCCATCTTTGAAAAGAGCCCGCCCCGCGCCCAGAACAACAGGATGAACGCGTATCCGCAACTCATCAATCAGCCCCGCCTTCAATAAGTGCGCGGCAAGACTGCAGCTACCGAACATCAATGCGTTCTTGCCGGGCTGTGCCTTCATTTTCGAGACGCCTTCCGCAACGTCGCCGCTGAGCAGCATCGAGTTCTTCCACGCCAGCTGCTTCAGCGTCCCGGAGGCCACGCTTTTCGGCGCCTTCTCAATCCAGCGCGAAAAATCCTGTTCATTCTTTGGACTCGCAGGATTCTTTGCCGCGCCGGGCCAGTAACTCTCAAAAGCCTGATAAGTCACGCGCCCAAAAAGCGCCGTGTCCACCGTGTTCAATAGCTCGATCACGTCTTCCCACATTTCATCGTCCATATTCGCGCCGGCCCAATCCAATTCCCCGTTCGGTCCCGACATGAACCCGTCCAGCGACATATCCACCAGCCAAATCAATTTCTTCATCTCACTCTTCCTCGCTGCGCCCGAATCGCTGTCGGATCCGCGCCGGTCTTCGCTTCTTCGACCATGTGCTCGCCCAGCAAATCCCAACTCACAAAGTGCCCCGCGGCCGTCGGCTCGCCCGTTTCCGGATTGTAGTTCTCGTTCATCCCGCCGGTAGCGCGCAAATCGCGCACCAGCAAATTCACGGTCTTCTCCGCAAGCTCAACAGCCTCTTTTTTGTAGCCGTATTTCGCGAGCCCCTGCATCACCAGATAATTCGACACGATCCACACAGGCCCGCGCCAGTAACCGCGGTGAGAATCGTATAGAGGCTCCGACGGCGCCAAAGTCCGTATCCCCTTCGGCGACCAAAATTCGCGCGCGTTCAGCAAATGCTCGCGAATCGTCCGCTGCGCCTCCGCTTTCGTCGCAATGCCCGCCCACAACGGCACAAAATTCGTCCACGTCTTGATGCGAACCATCCTTCCCGTGCGCGAATCGATATTCAAGAACATTCCATCTTCCTGCGACCACATTTTCGCGCGAATCAGTTTCGCCAGCGCCTCCGCCTTCTCGTCATAAGCCTTTTCATCGTCCGCGTTGCCCAGCTTTCCCGCCAGAACGGCCATCGCGCGATATTCGCGGTAGATGTAGCACTGCAAATCCACTCCCTCGGTCACATCGGCGGGCTCGTCCGACACGGCGGGATTGTTATCCACGCCGCTCTCGACGCCATTAAACCAGCGGAACAGCCCATCATTCGCGCGCCGCGTGTTCTCCCAAAAAATCAGCGTGTCGCCCAATTTCTGGTAATACGTTCTGTGCGTGTCGCCGCTCGTCTCGCGCAGCCATTCGTAATCATTCAACGTGAGCGAAGCCCGCAGCGTCATCTGCGCCAAAAACGGTTTGCACATTTGAGGCAACGCGTCCGGAGCATTCGCGGCAATCTCGCGCGGCGTGTATCCAATCGAATTCCAATTCTCATCGGTGAAATCGAGGAAATCCTTCACCGAATTTTCGAGCGGCTCGCCAACTCCATCGTAACTGAGCGCCACACCCATAAAATAAGTGTCCCAGTCGAAAAGCTGCGTGTACGGACCCGCCGGAACCAGATACGGATGCTTCAAAATTCCGCTGGGAGGCTTGACGATATTCTGCTTCGCGCCGCTTTTCGCAATCAGCCGCGAAATCTCCGATTGCTCCTGCGCGCCCGTCAGCCTCGCGCCAAAGAAAACAACACAAAGAATCAAAACAATAAGCGCCGCGGAATTTCCCCGCTGCTTCACCACCGCCGACATTTTTCCCGCGCGCAAACAATCACCCTTTCGAACGCGGCCCGTAAATCGCCATCTTCGACTTCGGCATGCGCGCCACGTCTGCAGCGCTGATCCCGAAATTATCCTCCAGCAGCAGCGACGGATTGTTCGACAGCCACGTCGACACGGAAATTTCCTGATACTCCGCCGCCGGAAACGTAATCAGAATCCGCGTCGGCTCGTCGCCCACTTGTTCGATGTAATGCCCGAATCCCTGCCGGATGAACGCCACCTGCCCCGGCGCGAATTCCTCCACTTTCGAGCGTCCGTGCGCCCCAAAAATCCCCACGCGCGCGCGTCCTTTGATGTAGTACTGCCATTCATCCGCGTTGGGATGCCAGTGCATCTCGCGCAACGCGCCCGGCTGCAAATCCATAATCGCGCCCACGATCGTTTTTGAAATGGGGAAAATGTGCGAATCAACCACGCGCTCTTCGCCCCCCGGCCATTTTTGCGGCTCGCGTTCGAGCATCCGAAATTTGTGCGCGCTCTGGCTGATGATGGCGTCGCCGTCGCGAAAGGGTGCCGGCGAGCGCGGAGGAATTCTCCCCGGCGTGATGTACGCCTCGCCTTTCGGCAATCCGGCAATCGTCTGCAAACTCAATCCGCTGTCGCGCGACAAAACTTCCGGCGACACTTGCGAAAACCAATCCGTGATGCTGAACGTCCCGAATTCCGAAAACTGCCCATCATCGAACACCAAAATAAAATGCGCGTCGCCGGGGCCGAGATTCTGGAGTGCGTGCGGATGCCCTTTCGGAAAATACCAGAGGTCGCCCGGCCCAAAATCATCCTGCGCCGCTTCTCCGGTCGGCCCCAAAACGGTCGTGCGCACGTTTCCCTCGATCACGTACGCCCACTCCGCCGCAATCGCGTGCCAGTGCAACTCGCGAATCCCTCCCGGCTTCAGCACCATCGACACGCCCGCGACGCTCTGGGACACGGGAAACTCGGCCACCGTAACTTCCTTCGCCGTGCCGACTTCTCCCACGAATCCCGTCGAGCCGTCCAGGTCGTACTTGAAATTCTCCAGCGGAGGCTCTTTGCGCTTCTCGCGTCGTATCTGCGGCTTCATTTGCTGCGCGTCCACGCGGCCCGCGCCTGCCAGCGACGCCAGCGACAGCCCCGCCGTCGTCAACGGCACCGCACCCAGCAAACTCCTCCGCGTCAACTTAAAATCCGCCAGCGCCGGCTTCGTTTGTTTCCCGTTCGTTTCGTCTCCCGCCGACCGCGCTTCGTTCTCCGTCGCCATCGCTTCGCTCCCGTTGGACTCGTCGCCCATTGTTTGTCCTTTCTAAAACTCGGATGGACCTCGCACACGACCTTGCTTGAATTCGTCGCGCAAAGAATATTCTCTTGCCGCCCCGCGCGCAATTCCGTTCCGCACGCTGTAGTATTATCGCTAACCAATGGCCTCTTCCCTCATCCCTCGCGTCGCTTTTCAAGGCGAGCGCGGCGCCTTCAGCGAAGAGGCCGCCGTGCGCCTCCTCGGCGAAAACATCGCAGCCGTCCCGCGCCCCTCGTTCGAGTCGCTTTTCTCGGCCATCTCCGACGGCGCCGCCGACTACGCCCTCGCGCCCATCGAGAACACGCTCGCCGGCTCCGTTTACCGTTCCTATGATCTGCTTCTCGAGAGCCGGCTGCACATCGTCGCCGAAGTCATCCATCGCATCGCACTTCACCTGATCGGCACGCCGCACGCCACGCTCGACCGTCTCTCGACCGTCGAATCGCATCCCGTCGCCCTCGCGCAGTGCGAACATCTTTTCCGCGCGCATCCGCAACTCCAACGCGTCGCCTCGCTCGACACGGCCGGCAGCGTTCGCGCCATCGTCGCCGCGGGCGATCCCTCGCGCGCCGCCATCGCCTCCAAACGCGCCGCCGAAATCGACGGAGGCAAAATCCTTCTCGAACACGTCGAGGACCATCACGAAAATTTCACGCGCTTCCTGCTCCTCGCGTCCCAGCCCCTCGCGCCAGAAAACATCACCGCCCCTGCCAACAAACTTTCCCTCGTCATTCAGCTCCCTCATCAACCCGGAGCACTTCACCGCGCCCTCGCCATTTTCGCCCGCCGCGAAATCAATCTCCTCAAAATCGAAAGCCGTCCCATCCCCGGCCGCCCCTGGCAATATTGTTTTTATCTCGACCTCCAAGCCTCTCTGCGCGACGCCGACACCGCCGCCGCCCTCGACGAACTGCGCCTATCTGCCGCCGATCTACGCCTCCTCGGCTCGTATCCCGCCCACGAAATTTCTTCGCAGCCATAACCCGCCCGCCGTGGCCGGCAGGCAGAGATGGAGCTTTCCCCTTATGGAGTGCGGCGGCTCGACGCCGCTTTCTCCCCCATAAACGTCCAAGTGGCCGGTCCGGTGCTTATCGCATCGAGAATCATCATCGGTGCCGTCCAAAATGGACTGGGGGGCGCGGAATCTGTTTCGCGCGAAGGGGCGGGTGCGCTTGACGGAAGCGGAGCACTACGCTATCGTCCCAAAATTAAATT
>JBOGNJ010000164.1:0-24364 GCA_050746905.1 Candidatus Acidiferrales bacterium | reverse complement strand
CAAATGGACGTGCGAGTGTTGCTCTTCGTTTTCGGCGTTTCGGTGCTAACCGGCATTTTATTTGGATTGGCCCCCGCGTGGTCGGCGGGATGCGCATCCGTCGGAACAGCATTGAAAGAAAGCGGACGCAGCATGACCGAAGGACGATCGGGGTATCGGCTGCGGCAGTTGCTGGTCACGGGGGAAATCGCACTGGCGCTTGTGCTGTTGGCGGGAGCGGGATTATTGATCAAGGGGTTCTCGCGATTACGAGCCGTCAATCCAGGCTTCAATCCTGCGAATGTGGTGACGATGTATCTACAATTGCCCGCGACTCGCTATGCGGAAACCCCCAAACAAACGCAGTTCCGGCGGGAGCTGCTCACTCGCTTGAATTCACTGCCGGGCGTGCAGGCAGCGATGATCAGCGATATCCCGCTGGGGGGAAATTACCTGAGCCATAATTTCGTCATCAACGGTCGCCCACCGGTACCGGTAGGCGACGAACCAGAAATTCAAAGCCTATCGGTGATGGGCGACTACTTCCGCGTGATGCAGATTCCCATACGAGCCGGGCGCGACTTCACGGATATGGATCGCGAAGGGCAGCCACTGGTGGCGATTATCAACGAGGCGGCGGTAAAAGAGTTTTTTCCACACGAAAATCCGCTCGGAGCGCGCGCGGACTGGGCGCGCCGGGACGGTCCGCACCAATGGATGACGGTTGTGGGAGTGGCGGCCGACGTCAAACATTCGGGACTGAATCAGCCGACGGATCCCGCAGTCTATGCGCCATTTCCGCAGTCGGACGAGGCGTGGAGACGATGGATGTCGCTTGCGATCCGGACACGGAGCAGTTCGACCGGACTAGTCGATGAAGTCAAAAAGCAGGTTTGGAGCTTGGACAGCCAGATCCCGCTGAGCAAAGTCCAGTCGATGGATGAACTGTTGGCCGTGTCGCTGGCCGAGCAACGATTCAACATGATTCTCCTCGGCGCATTCGCGGGCTTGGCGCTGGTTCTTGCGGCGGTGGGAATCTATGGCGTGATGGCTTACACAGTGAGCCAGCGCACGCACGAGATCGGCATCCGTATGGCGCTGGGAGCGCAGCGAGGCGATGTGATGAGGCAGGTGGTGGGACAAGGCGCTCGGCTGGCGCTGGCGGGGATTGTTATCGGCCTTGTGGGAGCTGTGGCATTGACGCGATTGATGGCGAGCCTGCTTTTTGACGTGACGCCGACGGACCCACTGACATTCGCAGGGGTAGCAATTGCGCTCGCGATAGTTGCTCTGGCGGCGTGCTACATTCCAGCGCGACGCGCCATGCGCGTGGACCCGATGACGGCGCTTAGATATGAATGAGGCAGGGATGGGTGACGAGTGGTCAGTGACGAGTTCAAAGCACGACGCAGCAACACTAGACGGGCAGAAAACTCACTCTTCGCCGATGTCTTCGTGCCAAATGGCGGCATTTTTCTGGATGTAATCGGTGAGCATATTTGCGCATTCCTGATTGGCGAGGTCGATGACTTCGACGCCGCTTTCGCGCAACCATTCCACGCCTCCGGTGAAGTTCACCGACTCTCCGACAATTACTTTGCCGATGCGAAACTGCCGGATCAGTCCGCTGCAATACCAGCAAGGCGTCAGCGTGGTGACCATAACTTTGTCGCGATAACCGCGCTGCCGGGCCGCCTTGCGGAAGGCATCCGTTTCCGCATGCATGGAAGGATCATTCTCCTGAACGCGGCGATTGTGGCCGCGCCCGAGGAGCTTTCCTTCGCGATCGAAAAGCGCCGCGCCTATGGGGATGCCGCTTTCGCTCAAGCCGAGACGCGCCTCGGCAATGGCGATTTCGAGGAGCGGCAGATAATTCTGCAGATTCATTTGTGCCTCGCGATTGTATCCGAAGAACGGCCTTCGCCGGCAGCGATTCAAAATGTGGCCATGGAATTTGCGCGGAGGAATTATAGTTTGCAGTATTGGCGGAATTCTGGCGGCGGCTGCGAGGATTCTAGGTTAGAATGCGGCTCGATGAGCGTGGGAGCCACACCCATACTGGCGATTTATCCTGGGTCGTTCGACCCGGTGACCAACGGGCATCTCGACTTGATTGGCCGCGGCGCGAAGATTTTTGATCGCCTGACCGTTGCGGTGCTGCACAATTTGGAAAAAGATCCGCTATTTGCCGTGAGCGAGCGCCTGGAGATGCTGCGGGAAGTCACGCGACCGTGGCCCAACGTGGAAGTAGACGTCTTCGAGGGGCTACTGATGGCTTACGGGCAGCAAAAAAATGCGCAAGTTGTGCTGCGAGGCATTCGCGCGATTTCCGATTACGAGTACGAGCTGCAAATGGCTTTGATGAACCGGAAGCTCGAGCCAAAAATCGAAACGGTGTTTATGATGCCGGCCGAAGCGTACAGCTATCTTAGCTCGCGTTTGGTGCGGGAGATCGCACGGCTGGGAGGCTCGGTGAAGGATTTGGTCCCGGCGGTTGTCGAAGAGCGGTTGAAAGCAAAAGTAGGCTGACTCCAGAACCACGGGGTGGATGAACATGGAACTTTCAGAGCGAGTGAAGCGCATTGCACCGTCAGCGACTCTGGCTGTGCTGATGGAAAAGGAAAAATTGGTGGCGCGCGGAATCGACGTGGTCGATTTCGGGCCTGGCGAGCCGGATTTTCCGACACCGGAGCACATCAAACGCGCCGCCGTGAAGGCGCTGGACGAAAACAAGACGAAATATACGGCGTCGGGCGGCATCATGCCGCTGCGGCAGGCCGCTGTGGAGTGGCACGCAAAATATTTAGGGACACGTTACGATGCGAGGGAGTGCATCATCAATGCCGGCGGAAAGCATTCGCTCTACAATGTGGCGCAAGCACTGATCAATTCGGGTGATGAAGTGCTGATCGTCGCGCCGTACTGGGTGAGTTATCCGGACATCGTGAAATGCGCGGATGGCACACCGGTGATCGTTGAGACGGATGCGCGGGAGGGTTTCATACCGCGCGCGGCGGCCATCGAAAGGGCAATCACGCCGAAAACGAAAATTCTGATTATCAATTCGCCGTCGAATCCGACCGGCGCGGTGATTCCCGAAGACGAGTTCGCAAAGATTCTCGACGTCGCCAAAAAACACAATACATGGCTGCTCTCCGATGAATGCTATTCGCATTTTGTTTACGGCAAGGTAAAGCCATTTTCGATTGCTGGCTTGCCCGGCGCGAAAGACCACGTGATTATTTCTGGCTCACTTTCAAAAACTTTTGCCATGACCGGATGGCGGATGGGCTACACGCTGGCGCCGCAGGAGATCGCGGATGCAGTGCTGAAACTGCAGAGCCAGTCCACTTCAAACCCAACTTCCATTGCGCAATATGCGGCACTGGAAGCTCTTCGCGGCGGCATGGACTCCGTGAACACAATGGTCGCGGAATTCGCGAAGCGGCGCGCGCGAATCATCGCAGGCCTGCGCGAAATTCCGGGTGTGAGCTGCCACGAGCCGGAAGGAAGTTTTTATGTTTTCCCCAACGTCGCGGGCGCAGCAATGGGAAATACTGGCGGCTCGGGACGGTGCGATACGCTGCAGGTCGCGAAGGATTTGCTGGAGCGCGAGCACGTGGTCGTGATCCCCGGCGAGGCCTTCGGCGCGCCGGGCTATTTGCGTCTTTCGTACGCGACTTCGATGGAACGCATCGAAGAAGGCTTGCGCAGGATGGCCGGCTTTTTTCGCGCCGAGGCGGCCGTGAGCTCGGCCGCAACTCGCGGATAGCTCGTGAAACCGCGGCCTGTCCGGCTGGAACCGCAATTCGTGCCGCGCATTTGGGGCGCGCGAAACCTCGCGCCACTTTTTCCCGACAAACAATCGTTGCCGGAGCCGATTGGCGAAGCGTGGCTCACTGGGAACGACTGTCGATTCGCCGATGGGCCTTTTGCTGGTGAAAAACTCGGCGACGCGTGGCCGCTCATGGAAGAGGAATGGTCGGGATGCAACGTCTCACGTGAAAAGCCGTTTCCTCTACTCGCCAAATTCATTTTCCCCGAAGAAAAACTCTCGGTGCAGGTGCATCCTGACGACGATTACGCGCGAGAAAATGAGGCCGCGGCCGGAGGCGTGGGGAAAACGGAAATGTGGTACATCATCTCCGCGCGGAAAGGCGCGGAAGTGCGCGTTGGACTGAGGCCCGGCGTCGATCGCGATAGTTTTCGTCGAGCGATCGCCGACGGAAGCGCGGAAGAATGCGTCGAGCGCGTTCCGGTGAGCGCCGGCGACGCGATTTTCGTTCCCGCAGGGACTGTACACACGATCGGACCAGGCATGACGATTTGTGAGATTCAGCAAAATTCAGACATCACATATCGGGTGTTTGATTTTAATCGCTCGACGCCCGAGGGGAAGCCGCGCGAACTGCACATCGACAAATCGATGGATGTGATTCGTTTCGGCGAGCAGCATGGCGGCCAAGTAGCGCTGATGGAACTAAATAAAACCCGCAATGCGAGTCAGACTCTGGTTGCATGCTCTTATTTCGGCGTGGTGAAATCAGTTTTCATTGAACCGGAGTGCCGAACGAAGCCCGCCGATTTGATGGAGGTCCTTATCGTCATCGAAGGCGCGGGAAAAATTGAAGTTCCTAGCGCGGAAATGGAATATGCGAAGGCGCAGACATGGATTGTCCCTGCGGCGATGCGCGGCTACCAAGTGGTGCCTGCGACGCGAACTACGATGTTGCACGCTTACGTGCCGGAGGGCCCTTTGAAATGAAGAAGGCCCAAAAAATCACGGCGTGCGCTGTGCTGCTGGCTGGTGGGCGCGGCACCCGCTTTTGGCCGCGCAGCCGGACGCGCACTCCCAAGCAACTTCTCGACATCGTGAGTTTGAAGAGCATGCTGCGCGAAACGGCGGATCGTTTGGCTCCGCTATTTGCGCAGAATCGGCTGTGGGTGGTGACCAATGATCAGCAAGCGGCGAGCGTGCGGCGCGAATTGCCGCGCGTGCCGCGCAAGCAAATTTTAGCCGAGCCCGTTGGGCGAAACACAGCCGCAGCCATCGGGCTCGCCGCGATTCATTTGGCGCAGGAGCACGGCGACGCGCTGATGGCGGTGCTGCCGGCGGATCATCACATTGCGAATGCGGCGCGGTATCGCAAAGTTGTTCGCGCGGCGATGAAGATTGCCGGCCGTCCGGGGAATCTTGTGGTGCTGGGGATCCCGCCGTCGCATCCGGAAACAGGATTCGGCTACATCGAACGCGCCTGCGTGGCAGCACGGATTGACGGGATGCCTGCATACGTTGTGCAGCGTTTCACGGAAAAACCGGAACTGCGTGTCGCGCGGAAATACGTGGAGTCGGGACAATATTTCTGGAGTGCGGGAATGTTCTTTTGGCGCGTTTCGACCTTCCTGGAATGCCTGCGAAAATATGTGCCGAAAACGTGGCATGCGCTCGGAGAACTGCAACAGTTCATCGGGACCCGCGAGTATCCGGAAGCTCTACGCCGGATCTATCCGAAACTCGAAAACATTTCCGTGGATTACGCGATTATGGAGCCGGCGACTCGTTCGCGCGGTGCTCGGGAAAAATCCGGAACGCGTGGAACGGAGCGGGTTTTCGTTCTGCCCGCGAAAATCGGCTGGAGCGACATTGGTTCGTGGGCGGCAGTTTACGAACTGCTGGCCCGCAAGCAGGGAGAGAATGTGTCGGCGGGCGACTCGTTGGCGCTCGACGCGAGCGGCAATTTTCTGTGGAGTCCCAAGAAATTCGTGGCGGCGATTGGCGTGCACGATCTGATGATAGTTGAGACGGAGGATGCTTTGCTGATTTGCCCGCGCGAAAGAGCGCAGGACGTGGGCAAAGTGGTGAAATGGCTGGAAGAAAAGCACCGGCGAGATTTACTCTAGGCTGCCCAACCGCATATACTTTTCAACCGTGACACAAATCCACTTCGGAACCGACGGCTGGCGCGGCGTAATCGCCGAGGATTTTACCGTGGCGAATGTGCGCAAAGTGGCCACGGCCATTGCACGATACGTGATTCGCGCCGGGAATCCGAAGAATGGCGTGTTGATCGGCTACGACACGCGATTTGGCGGACCGCTGTTCGCACACGCGGCAGCGGAAGCCGTCGCGACGACAGGGACGCGCGTCTGGCTGTCCGATGCTCCATGCCCAACGCCCGCGATTTCCCTGCTGGTGCGGCAGCTAGGCGCCGCCGGCGGAATCGTGATCACCGCGAGTCACAATCCCTACCGCTGGAATGGCGTGAAGTTCAAGGCAAGCTATGGAAGCTCCGGATCCCCGGCAATTACGGCGCAGATCGAAAAGGAGCTGGAGATTGTACTGAAGAGCGACACACTTGAGGTATCACCGCGCAAAGATTTGATCCAATCGCTGAACGTGAGCGCGCCATATTTGGAAACGCTCGACAAACTGGTCGATTGGGAGCGGTTGCGCGGGACGAAATTTCGATTCGTCGCCGATCCGATGCACGGTGCGGCGGCGGGGTTGCTGCACGAGCTTTTCCGGCGGCATGGAATTGCGTGCGACGAAATTCGCGGGACGCGCGATCCGTTTTTTGGCGGCGTGAATCCTGAGCCGATTCAGCCACACATTCGCGCGTTGGAAGAGGCTGTGCCGAAGGGCGGCTATGACGCGGGATTTGCCGCTGACGGCGATGGCGATCGCATTGGGGCGGTCGACGCGGACGGAACCTTCATCACGCCGCACCAGATTTTCTCGATTCTCTTCTGGCATCTGGCGGGCACAAGGAAGCTCGATGGCGACGTAGTGAAGACATTTTCGACGACGACGATGATTGACCAGATCGCCAGAAAATTCGGACGGAAAGTCTACGAGACGCCGATCGGCTTCAAGTACGTTTGCGAGTTGATGCTTGAGCGCGACATCTTGATCGGAGGAGAAGAGAGCGGCGGCATCGGCACGAAATTGTATTTGCCGGAACGCGACGCGACGGTAAGCGCACTATTGCTCGCCGAAGTGATGGCGTGGCATGGCAAGCGGCTTGGCGAACTGGTGCGCGTGCTCGAAAAGGAGTTCGGCGAGCATCACTATGGACGCGTTGATCTGGAGTTGCATCCTGGGCAGAAGGAAAAGGCGATTGCGCATTTCGGTTCCGGCAAATTGACGAAGCTGCTCGATTGGCCGGTGGTGCGCCGTGAGAACCTCGACGGCGAGAAACTGTTCCTCGGTGGCACCGGCTGGCTGCTGGTGCGCGTCTCCGGCACGGAAGAAATGTTGCGCGTCTATGCGGAAACAACGCGAGCGGAAACGACGAAGCGCGTCCTCGACGAGGTTTGCGCGACCGTGAAGCAACTGTAGCATCCCGTTATTTTCACAAGCCAAATCGCGCGGGCCCGCTGAGAGATAAATAAAAACCAAAATGCGCGAAATCAGCGAACAGTGGCAGAATTGGACTGCATGGAGCGAGCCTTTACGGGCCGCGCGGAGATTCAATTGAAACGACGCCTGTACCAGATGGACGTTTTCACCTCAAAACCATTTGAAGGAAACGCGCTCGCCGTCGTCACCGACGGCGACGGTTTGTCCGGCCGGCAGATGCAGGCCATTGCGCGGGAAATGAATCTGGCGGAAACCGTATTCGTGCAGCGGCCAACCGGCAATCGCGCGCTGGCGCGGCTGCGGATTTTTACGACCACGCGCGAACTGCCGCTCGCCGGGCATCCCGTGATTGGCACATGGTTTCTGCTCGCCGAACTCGGTGTCGTACCCGCATCGGAAGGCCCGGTGCAAATACAGCAACAGACAGGCGCGGGAATCCTGCCGGTCGAAATTACTTTTCGCAATGGAAGGCCTGTAGGCGTGACAATGACACAGAAAGAGGCGCGGTTCAAAACTCTGAAGCTTTCGCGCGACACTCTGGCCGAAGCGCTCGGCTTGCAGGCGGACGACATCGATTCGGATTTGCCGATCGAATCCGTGTCCACAGGAATTTTTAATTTGATGGTTCCGTTGCGCGGCAGAGCGACGCTGAAGCGCATTCACATGAACATGCGAGCGCTGTTTCACGCGCTCAATGGCAACAGCACGATGGCGTATTGCTTCGCCCTGGGAGGGCGAGGAAAAGCCTTCGCGCGCGGGATGTTGCCGTGGGAAATTTTCGAAGACCCGGCGACGGGATCGGCGGGCGGCTCGCTGGGGGCGTATTTGGTGCGGTACAACAAACTCAAAGCCGGCGAGCGCCTGTCGATCACACAGGGCGTCGAGATGGGACGCCCGAGCGAAATTCACGTCGAGGTTGCGAATAAAAAAGGAAAGCTCGTGCCGCGAGTGAGCGGCTCAGCCGTGCGCATCTTCGAAGGCCACATAGATTTCTGATCGCTTCCCGGTCGCCAAATCAGAAAGCCCAAAACAAAAAAGGCCGAGCCCATGGCGAGCCGGCCTTTTCTGCTTTTCGTCGAACCTAGCCTCGTACTCCGTCCTTAATTAGCGGCTGCGGCGCCCTTGCCGAACATCGTGACGAACATCGCGACGATCGTGGCGAATGTCGCGTCTGTCATGCCGAACATCGCGTTTGTCGTGACGGATGTCGCGATTGTCCGCGTTCCGGTCCTTACGGTCACTGCGAATGTCGTGCCGCAGGGCCCGGGAACGCCTGCTGTCGACGCCATTCCTGGCGTTGGACCTGGCGAGATGGCGCTGGTCCTTGTTTATGTCGCGCTGGTCGGCATTGCGGTCACGTTGATCCTTGCGAATGTCGGTTCTGTCATTTCGAACATCTCGCTTGTCCTGGCTAATGTCCTTGCGGTCATTGTGGATATCGCCGGACTGCACCGGGGTCGCCGTAGCGGGCGGGGGAGCGGCCGAAGACTGGGCCCAGGCGCCGGCCGAAAGCAGGCCAGCTGCGGCAATTCCCAAAAAACTTCGTCGAATAGCACTTTCGATCTTCATGTGGTTCTCTCCTGGGGGGCTAGGTGAATATCGCTTGCAGTTTGTTAAACACGGCGAAATGCGAAAAGTTGCAGAGCGCCTGTATTTTTGCTTATTCCTTTCCCAAAAAGCACCCTAAGGCCAATAGAAATATGCGGGAACCGCTAATGAGCAAAACATAAGAGATGACCCGCTTGTGTGCGTCGGGATCCCTATTTTTTATTCTTATTATCTTGGTCGAGGGATTTGGAAGCCGCGTCGAGGATTCCATTGAGAAAGGGTGCGGATTCGGCGGTGGAGAACTTCTTGGCGAGCTCGAGGGCCTCGACAATGACGACTTTTATGGGTGCTGTGCCGGAACGAAGCTCGTAAATCGCCAGGCGCAAAATGCCGCGGTCAATTTCCGGCATGCGTTCGATGCGCCAATTCTTTGAGAGCATTTCGATCATGGTGTCGTTCGCTTCCGCCTGCGCCACGGCACCCTCAAAAAGTTGATTGGCGAAACGCCGCGTGGATTCCGCCGCGCGCGCGGATTTCCAGAAGGATTCTTCAACGCGGGCCGGCGACTTGTAGTTCATGTCCCACTGGAAAAGCATTTGGAGAGCGCATTCGCGGGATTTGCGCCGAAGGGTCATCTTTTTTGGCGTTTTCCGTGGCGTGGCGTATGCCGCTTCGATTTGCGTGACTTGCCCGGCGCGAGGCCTGGATTAGGGGCTAACTTGGTCAGCAGATTCGCCATTTCGATTGCGGCGAGACCCGCGTCGAATCCTTTATTGCCGCTTTTCAGCCCCGCGCGATCGATCGCCTGTTCGAGTGTGTCGCACGTCAGGACGCAGAATGCCATGGGCACGCCGGTGTCGAGTTGCGCGATTTGCACGCCGCGCGCGACTTCCGCGCACACATGCTCGAAGTGGGCTGTCTCGCCGCGAAGGACACAACCGATACAAATGATGGCCTCGCAGCGGCCGGCCTTCCCCAATTTCTTCGCAGCGACGGGAATCTCGAACGAACCGGGAACGCGAATCACTTCGATTTGATTTTCCGTCGCGCCTGCACGTTCGAGCGCATCCAGCGCGCCGGCGAGAAGGCGCTCCGTGATGAAGCTATTGAAGCGGCTGATGACAATTCCGAAATGCAGGCCCGCGGCAGAAAGTTCGCCGTGAATTGATTTTGGCTGGAGTTTGTGCGGCCTTTTCGCGGGCATGTGCGCTATTTTCCTTTGAACTGCGCGGGGCGTTTTTCGATGAATGCGCGCGTGCCTTCGCGCATGTCTTCGGTGGCACAGCAAAGGCCGAACAGAGTGGCTTCGAGGAAGAGACCCTCTTCCTGCGGCATTTCCATTCCGTGCTCGACGGCTTCCATGGCGAACTTGACCGCGAGCGGCGCGTTTGCGGCGATTTTTTTGGCAATGGATTCCGCGGTCGGAATCAACTCCGCCTGTTCGACTACGCGATTGACTAAGCCGATGCGAAGCGCCTCATCGGCGGAAATCATTTCTCCAGAAAGAATCAACTCGTGCGCGATCCCCTTGCCGCACAGACGCGCGAGCCGTTGCGAGCCTCCATAGCCCGGAATGATGCCGAGTTTCACCTCCGGTTGGCCGAGTCGCGCATTTTTGCTCGCGATGCGCATCGTGCAAGAGAGCGCAAGCTCGCAGCCCCCTCCCAATGCGAATCCATTGATCGCCGCAATCGAAGGCTTACCCATCGTTTCGAGGCGGTGAAAAATCTCCTGCCCGAAGAGCGAGAAATCTTTTCCGTCAACGGGCGTGCGCTGGGCGAGTTCGTTGATGTCCGCGCCCGCGACAAAGGATTTTTCGCCCGCGCCAGTAAGAATCAGGACTCGCACGGACGAATCGTCGCGCGCGTGGTTCAATGCGCCGCCCAATTCCTCGACCGTTTTGCGATTCAGCGCGTTCAATACCTTCGGACGGTTGAAAGTGATATAGCCGATCTGTTCCTTCACTTCGAACAGAAGATTTTCATAGGTCATAAGCCGGGCTCCGTCGCACGATTTTCGGTATCAGGTGAGTTGTATCGCTTTCGGTTTCGCCGGTTCCGAATAATCGTAGAAACCGCGGCCCGCCTTGCGCCCATTCCATCCGGCAAGAACCATGCGCTTGAGCAGCGGCGGCGGGGCGAAACGCGCTTCCTTGAATTCGTCGAACATAATATTTGCGATGTAATACGTCGTGTCGTTGCCGACGAAATCGAGCAGCGTCAACGGGCCCATGGGATAACCGCAGCCCAGCTTCATGGAATTGTCTATGTCTTCGATGGACGCGACGCCCTGTTCCAGCACGCGCACCGCGTCGAGAAGATACGGCACCAGCAGGCGATTCACGATGAAGCCCGTGCGATCCGAAGTGCGCACGGGCACCTTGCCCACCCGTCCGGCGAAAGCGACTGCGTCTTCGTAAACTTTTGGGTCCGTGGCGATAGTGCGAATTACTTCGACCAACTTCATCAACGGCACAGGATTAAAAAAGTGCAACCCGATGAAACGATCCGGGCGCGCGGTCATAAACGCCATCTCCGTGATCGAGAGCGAAGACGTATTGCTGGCGAAAATCGTGCCCTTGGGGCAAATCTTATCGAGCGTGGTATACAGTTCGCGCTTATCGGGCAACTGCTCGATGATCGCTTCGATGACCAAGTCGGAGTCCTTCAAATCTTCGAGCTTCGTTGTGCCGCGCAAACGCCCTCGCGCCGCGTCGCGGTCCGCCGCCGTCAGAGTTCCCTTCTCGACGAATTTGTTCAGACTCTTATCGATGGATGCAAGACCTTTATTCAGCCGCTCTTCGTTCACTTCGCGAACCACAACCGTGCACCCGGCCTGCGCAGCAATCTGGGCAATTCCGGAACCCATCAGGCCGCAGCCCACGACTCCCACTTTTTCAATTGCCATTCGTTCTCCCTTTTCGACCTGCGCTTGAAATTATGAGTTCCTGCCACCAGTAAGGCTACACCATCGATTCTACGATCATCGCTATTCCCTGCCCTCCGCCGATGCAGGCTGTCGCGAGGCCGTAGCGCTGGTTTCGCCGCCGCAATTCAAGCAGCAGCGTGAGAACCAGCCGCGTGCCCGTGGCTCCGAGAGGATGTCCGAGAGCGATTGCGCCGCCATTTACGTTCGTCTTATCACGATTGAGACCCAGCACTTTTTCGACAGCGAGATATTGCGGCGAAAATGCTTCGTTCACTTCGATCAAATCGATCTGATCGAGCGTTAGACCTGCCAGTTCGAGAGCTTTGCGCGTGGAGGGCACGGGGCCGATGCCCATTAGCTTCGGTTCAACTCCGGCGGTGGCCCACGAAACAATTCTGCCCAGCGGTTTCCACCCGCGATCCTTGGCGACTTTTGCGTGCGTCAAGACAACGGCGGCGGCGCCATCGACAATTCCGCTGGCGTTTCCGGCGGTGACGATTCCGTCTTTGCGGAAGGCGGGCGGCAGAGCCGAAAGGATCTCCATGGTCGTCTCCGGGCGGCGATGGTCGTCCTGCGAAACCATGTGGGCTTTTTTGCCCTTGCCGACTTCGACGGGCACGATTTCTTCTTTCATGCGGCAGGCGCGAAACGCGGCTTCCGCTGCTTGCTGGCTGCGCAACGCATATTCGTCAGCCGCCTGACGCGTGATGCCGTGCTCGACAGCGAGATTTTCCGCCGTATCGGACATGGTGCAGCCGCTGATCGGATCGTAGAGGCCGGACATCAGGGAGTCTTCGAGTTTGCCTTCGCCAAGCCGGAACCCTGTGCGCGCGCCGCGAATCACGTGCGGGCATTGCGTCATGTTTTCCATTCCTCCGGCGAGAACCGTTATTGCTTCGCCAAGAAGAATGCGTTGTGCACCCTGACTAATCGCTTCGACGCCCGAGCCGCAAAGCCGATTCACCGTGACGGCCGGAGTTTCGATTTTCAGACCTGTTTTTAATCCAACGTGGCGCGCGCCGTAGATTGCGTCCGGGCTCGTCTGCATCACGTTGCCGAATACTACGTGCTCGATCTCGCCCGGATCGACGTTGGAGCGCTTGATCGCTTCTCTTGCGGCGGCGACACCCAAATCAATGGCAGTGACGCCTGCAAATTCGCCGTTGTAGCGCGTCATTGGCGTGCGCGCTCCGGCGAGAATCACCACATCCATGGGAAACATGATTCCTCCTAAATGTATGGGGCCTCTGTATGAATTAATTCGATTGCGGGGCGGCCAGCGTAACCACCGCATTACCGCCGCGATGCCTGACTTCGTCCAATCCAACTTCCGCGCGGTTCATCCATTCCGTAACGCGATCTTCGTTTTCGTCCGCCGGACGGGCGCCGGCATCGGCCACGACCGCGCTCAAACTCACAGACGCTCCGGCCCAAGCAGGTTGCACCTCCGCCGCGGCCTGCCGCAGTTTTTCTGCGAGTGGTTCCCCTTTTTCGCGCGACGTGTCCGGTAACACGAAAGCCAGAGACCAGGCGGTGTACTTCACGGCCAGATCTCCCTGACGGATTACGGGTTCAAGCGCCCGAGCCACCTGATTCATATACGCTTCCAAGGCAGTATCGCCCTCCTGCCGCAATATTTCCGCGCCGCGATCGAGTTGTAAAATCACAAGCGTCAGCGGCGTACCCTGCACGCGCGAGCGTTTCGACTCCGCCAGCAAGCAATCGATGTAAGCCCCACGTCCAAGCAATCCCGTTTTTTCGTCCGCCACGGCGAGTGTGCGCACGAGCGAACGCAGGCGCGTGTGGTTCACGGAGATCATCACCTGGTCGCCGACGGCTTGCAGAAAATAGCTCTCATTCGGTTTCCACTGGCGCGGAGAGTTATCACCAACGAAGAGGACGCCTGCCGCCGCTTGCGTATCTTTATCCGTCAGCGCGACACCCAGCACCGTTTCCACGCCGATTTCCCGCAAATCATGTAACTGCGCGGAGGTGGTTGAGATGCCTCCGATGGAGTCCTTGGACGAATTCGCCAGCCCCACGGCGATCTTTGCCAGCGTATTGACACTTGCCGGCTTCAACCCGGGGAATGCGTATTCGGCCGTCATCTGCGGGGTTTCACCCGGCGCGCCGATCACTGCCACACAGCGGCGCACGGTCAGGTATTTGCCGATTTCGCGCACGGCCGTGCCGAGTACCTCGCGAGGAGTTACTTCCCGATACATTAAACGTGTGACTTCCGCGATCTCCGCCAAATCCCGGTGCGTGTCTGCCGCCGAGGAAGCAATACTTGCCGGGCTGTGCACTACAGCCGGAGCCGCCGGTTTTGTCCGGCCGTGGACTCCCTTTGGCCACCAGTTCGCCCGCTCGTAGAGCATCCGCAGACGCTCGTTGCGATCCTCGTGGCCAGGAAACAGTTCCGCAATGCGCTCGAGCCGCTCCGTCGCCTTGTTTTGCAATGAGTACTGGAGAAAAATCTCAGCCTGCACGATCAAGTCGTCCAGGGCACGCTGCGATTTTTCTTCTTCCGTCGCAGGAGCGCGCGCCACATCGCCAATCCCGCCAGTTACGAGCGACGCCATCTGCGCATTCCCGGAAGCTTTTGCCGCGCGCGCGTTGACGCTGCGTAGAAATGACGCACTGGCTTTCCCTTCGAGCTTCGAAATGCGTTCGTGGATGCGATAGTCATAAGGATCGATTTCAACCAGGCGGTCAAGAGCTTCGCAGGCCGCCGGAATTTTGTTGCTCTCGAGATCCAAGTCGAACAATCGGACCAGCGAGTCAAAATACTTGACTTCGCGATTCATGGAGTCGTATAGCTTCGCCGAGAATTCCGCCAGAGCAAGCGACTTTGGGTTCGCATCCGCCAGTAGGTCGATAGACGATGCGAAACTGTTCTCCGCTCGAGTTGCAAACATCCATTCCTTCGCCTGCTCCAGCACGGAGATCGCTTTTTCGTCGGCAGCGGATTGCACATAGCGGGCGGCCAGTTCGAACAACTTGTCGAAGCTATCGGGCTTTTGTTTGCACAGGGCGAAGAGCATCTCTCGCGCCATGTCGAGCTGACCCGTTTGGAGCAACGCCTCGCCGTACAGCGCCAGAAAAGCAGTGTCAGACGCATCGGGCGGGGCAAAAGGACGGAGCAGCTCGACGGCCTTCACGGCGTCGCCCCGATGAAGGCGCGCATCCGCAAACAACAAAGCCACGCTGCGGTCCGCCGGGGTCAGCCGGTGGGCGTTCGAGAAGAGGGTGAGGGCTCGTTCGCCATCGCCCGCCGCCTGCGTTAGTTGGGCCGCGCGCAGATAGGCACGGCCGCTTGTCTCCGTGCTTCCGAGCTTTTCAGCAAGTTCGGCAAGCTGCACCTGGCGGTCCGGATTTTCAGGGTCAAGCTGCGCGATTCTCTGAAGGCACTCGAATTCCGACTTCAGTTCGTTCTGGCCGTGGAACTGTTGCGCCGCGGTGGAATAAAGCTCAATGGCTTCGGGAGTCTTGTTTTGTTTTTGCAGCACAAACCCATACCGTGCCAGCCGGCTCGGCGGCTGCGGATAGGGCTTCAAATGCCGCGCGAAAATCGCCGAAGCACGCGCCGTGTCTCCGGACTCCACCAGTCTGTCAAACTGCAAACCGAAAAAGTGGCCGGCCTGGACAAGGTCGCCCGTGCGGGCATACAAGTCCGCGAGCATCTGAACCGCTTCAGGCTGTCCTGGCGAAACATCGATGACCGACTGGTACTCCGCGATGGCCTCCTGGAGTTTATTTTTCTCCAGGTGTTTGCGAGCACGGTCGAGATGCTTGGTGATGTCCTGATTCATGCTTTTGGTGGCGTCTCCACGGAGGCGATGGGTTTCCGGGCGAACAATACTTCGGCCGCTGGAAACTCCCGGAATCGGAAAACGGCTCCATGCAAGCGCTTAAACAATATACCGGACGCGCGCACGCGCTCAAAATGGGAATTTGGCGCGTGACACGATACTCTAAGTCCGGTGAAGCCGCCCGCATGGTATGAGATCAATTTTTCTGAATTTCTCCTCCCCCGGGCGCAACAGCCAGGGAGGCTGCCGTTGCCGAATCCGCGCGCGATTGCTAGGATACGCGGCGCAATGATACCCATGCGCGAGTTACTCAATTGGCTGCGCGAACGTGAACCTGCGATGGTGCGCCTGCTTGGCCGGATGGTCGCGATCGAGTCTCCGAGCCGCGACAAGGCTGCCGTGGATCGCTTCGGGTCGATGATCGCGGCAGAGTGGAGGCGACGCAACGCACGCATAACGCTGCTGCGGCAACGTGAATTTGGCGACCATGTCCGCGCGGAGATCTGGCTCGGACGCGGACATGCTGAAAAGCAACTCCTCGTACTCGGACATCTCGATACGGTTTACCCGGCTGGTACGCTTGCTGAGACACCATTCCGGATAGCGGGCGGCCGCGCGTGGGGCCCCGGCACATTCGATATGAAAGGCGGGCAAGCAATTGCGCTCTTCGCGGTAGACGCGCTGCGGGCCTTACGTATCCTGATGCGCAGGAAAATCGTTTTTCTCTGGACTTCCGATGAAGAGATTGGCAGCACGGTTTCTCGTGGCGCGATTGAAAGGGCAGCCAGGCGGAGCGCGGCGGTTTTCGTTCTCGAGCCCGCCTTCGGCAGCAATGGCCGGCTGAAGACCGAACGCAAGGGCGTCGGCGAAGCCGAATTGATTGTGACGGGCCGCAGCGCGCACGCCGGAATTGATCCGCAAAAGGGCGTGAACGCAGTTCACGAGCTGGCGCTGCAAATCGCCCGGCTGCTCAAGTTGAACGACCCGAAACGCGGAATCACCCTACAGGCGAACGTGATCACGGGTGGAACGGTGACCAACGTTGTCGCAGAGCACGCGCGCGCATCCATTGACGTGCGTGTCGCGCGCGCCGCTGATGCTCGCGCCGTCAATCGCAAACTGCACACTTTGCGCCCAATTTTGCCCGGCGCGCGCATTGAAATCCGCGGCGGCATCAATCGTCCGCCAATGGAACGCACGCCCGAGGCGCGCGCGTTGTTCCTTCACGCGCGGAGACTGGCGCATCAGATGGGAATCAGGCTGGGAGAAGGTTCCACGGGCGGCGGCTCGGATGGAAACTTCACGGCGGCTCTTGGAATTCCCACGCTCGACGGCTTGGGCGCCGTGGGCGATGGCGCTCACAGCCCGCGCGAGAACGTCATCACCCGCTCTCTGCCGGAGCGCGCCGCTCTTCTCGCAGGCCTGCTCGCCACGCTGTAGCTCACCCTGGACCTGCTTGCTGCATCGCATCTGTATTGTTAGAGTCGAGCCCGTGCGAACCAGTACAATTCTCGCGCTCAGCGTCTTCCTTGCGGCCAACGTTGCCTGTGCTTACGAGCCGCCGCAAGATGCTGCCTTATCTCAACAAGCTTCAATTGCCTCGTCGTCGCCCCACCAACTCTATCAATCGTTGAGCGCATCTCCTGTCGACGCCAGCCGCGTCTATACCGTCCACAACCTCATCCTGCGGAGGGATGGCGTCTCTTTCACTTTCACCGACGGCACCTTGGGATTCCTCACGCCTGTCGATGGCCGAACATTGGGTGCGGTTTTTGTCGGTCGCGGACGCGTCTTCGCCCTCCCGCCGGATCAAGCCGAGCGCGCTTCTGTTCTGCGATTTCTGAAGGTGCCCCTGGTGGACGTTGAATTCTGGCAGGCGTATCTGCGTTTCGACGACGACACGGCCGGAGAAATCCAGCGCGATCTTGCCGAACAAAAAATCGCGGCATCGAACGATCCCACTTTTGTTCAGAATTGGAATCCCATCGTGGCGAAACTCGAACCGGGATCGACACTTCGCATTATGCAAGATTGGCTTTCCAGCGCGCCGCGTCCTTGCCTTTATGCAACGCTCAATTCGAACGTGCTTGGCGCTTTCGATGTGATCGTTGATGAGCGTCACCCGGAAGCGGTAATGATCGGCCAGCCGCACGAAGCAAATGGAGCCACGCTGTTCGACGTCTGGACGTCATTCGCCGCTCCAAACGCGCCGGCTCACGAAGAAGAATCCGCGCCCATCGATTACGCGATCGACACCACAATCGCCGAAGATTTGAGCCTGACGGGCGCCACAACAATTCATTGGAAACAGTTGCGCTCCGGAGAGCGCATCCTTGAGTTCGAACTTTCCCGCATTCTCCGCGTCTCAAGCGTCACCGACGAAACTGGTCATCCGCTCATCTTCTTTCAGAATCAAGACCTGCGCCGCCAGGAAATCGCGCGGCGCGGCAATGATGCGCTCTTCGTCGTGCTGCCGGCAACCGCTACTGCCGGAGCGGACTACCGCCTTCGCGTTGCGTATCACGGTACGGTTATTGAGGACGCGGGCAATAGCGTGTATTTCGTCGGAGCGCGCGGGAGCTGGTATCCCCACCTGGCCGGACAGGAGCGATTCGCGTCGTTCGATCTGAATTTTCATTGGCCGAAGCGTCTGGCCTTGGTCGCCACCGGCCATCAAATAGAAACCTCGGTCGACGGGGCCCAGCGCACTGGCCATTGGCAAAGCACGCAGCCCATGTCAGTCGCGGGTTTCAATCTTGGCGACTACGCTGAGCAAACGGTCGCGGGGAAGCCCGTGATTGCGCTCTACGCGAACCAGGAGCTCGAGCAGGCCATTGTCGCGCGCCTGCAGCAGAACGCAGCCGCTCGCTTGCCTCCCAACACGTTGCCCAGGTCAATTTACGGAGGAACCGAGACCCTCAGCCTGTCACCACTGCCGAATCCTCCCGCGGTGCTCAAGCAACTTGGCGGCAAGTTGCTGGACTCGGTTCACTACTTTGAAACGATCAACGGACCGTTTCCATTTCCGAAGCTCGATGTCTCGCAAATTCCCGGTTCGTTCGGCCAAGGTTGGCCGGGCCTGCTCTACCTTTCGACACTGGTTTTTCTGCCTCCGCAGGCACAGCAGCAAGCGGGTGTAGCGGAGCGCGCGCAAGAAGAAATTGCGCAACTTGTTCCGTTCCACGAAGTAGCCCATCAGTGGTGGGGCAACGTCGTGACGCCGGCAAGCTATCGCGACTTTTGGATCGAAGAAGGAATGGCGGACTACCAGTCATTGATGTACGACGACTCGCACAATCCGGGTAAGCATCGACTGCAAAATTGGCTGACGCGATATCGCGACATCTTGCTTGCTAAAGCGCCGGGCACCAATGCGGCCATTGAAGAGGCGGGGCCGCTCGATTTCGGCTACCGCCTGGACTCGTCCAAAACGCCCGATGCGTACAACACAATTGTCTATGACAAAGGCGCATGGGTGATGCACATGCTGCGCGAGATGTTGCGAGAGCCCCGAGCGAAGAACCCGGACGCGCGTTTCATCAAAATGCTGCGCTACGTTTTGAGCGAGCATCGCTTTCAGTCACTCTCGACGGCGCAATTCCAAAAAGCTGTCGAGCATTTTATGACGCCGTCGATGGATCTGGAAGGCAGCCGTTCGATGGACTGGTTTTTCGATGAGTGGGTACGTGAAACGGGAATTCCGGCGTATAGCGTCAATTATCAAGTTCGTTCGCGCGGCAGCAGATTTGAGATCGAGGGAACCTTGCAGCAAAGCGACGTACCGAATGTCTTCGCCGAATCCGTACCCATTTACGCCGTGCGCGCACAGGGAAGATTGGAGTTGCTTGGACATGTTGTCACCACAGGCCCTGCCACAAAATTCCACTTCGCTGTCCGCCAGCGGCCATCGCGGTTAGTCATCGACCCAGAACACACCATCCTCTGCCGCACAAAATAGCGCGTCGAGCCTGAAAACCGTTGTTGCGGGGATCGTGGTCTTGCTTAATTTACGGCGAACAACATGCTCGTCTTTTCCCGCACGAAGCGAGGCATCTGCCTTTTTGTATCATACTCTCTTGTGTCCGGCTACGCGTGGGGCGGGGTGGCCAATCTCTTTGCGGTAATCGGGCGCGGAAATTTCAATCGTCTGGCACATTTCAAAGAGGCGAGAACGAATCCGCATGCCCACCCGGTCGTTTAGCGAATCCTCGACGGGTGATTGTCGCGCGACGGAGCTCCGTTGTGCTGTTGCAGCAGAACCCGGAGAGGTCGCGACCGGCGCGTCGAGAAAATTTGTGGTGAGCAGCGTGACGCGGTGATCGTTGTAACGTGTATTCAGAATGTGGCCCACGGTTTCCAGCGCCCAGTAGGACGGTTTGGACGAGCCCAAATCGTCGAGCAGGAGCACTTCTGTTGTCAGCACCGGCTCGAGCACGCTCATCTCCGTTGAATTGCTCTCCGGGTTGTAACTGTCCTGAATTTGCTTGAGCAACTCGCGATAATCGTAGAAGAGCCCGCTGTGCCCGCGCAGAACAATTTCCTCGAGCGCCGCAACGGCCAGATGCGTCTTGCCCACGCCACAAGTGCCCATCAATAGGAGTCCATGTTCCGTGCCGACTGGGAAATTACGCGCGAAGCCTTGCACCGCGAGCTTCGCCTGCTGCAGGCTGCGGTTCCAACCCGCTGCCTCGGGGCCGGAATAGTCGAGGGCCGTATCGAACTTTTCGAAATTGCAATGCTGATAGCGTTTCGGCAGCCGGGCGCGCTCCAAAATGCGCGAGTGGCGGTCGCCTACGGTGCAATCGCACGGCACGGCCCAGACGGTCTTTGGTTCCCCGGCCGCTGAACCGGCGCGTGCGCCTTCCTTCGTAGCGAAGGCCCGCGCTTCCTCATTCGGCGACGGTTGCTCAACCACTTTCCAACCTGTGCCGCTGCAATGCGGACAATCTTCCCGTGCCATGCCGCAAGGATATGCGCAGCTAGCTCGCAGCGCAAGCAGACGCCTGTGCATCGCTGTGGAATCTGTGCATACCTCTGGTGCTTCGCGATTGGTTTGTTAGCCGCGCTCACCAGGGGCCACGCGGCTCGCCGTCGCGGCGCGACCCTAAATCCGCACCGCCAGCCCATTGCGCTGGGCATCCGGGAATCATCACTTCGTGTTATAATCCGTGTGTAACTTGGAGAAGTTTGGATTGCGTCATCTTTCTGGCCGGTTTTTGTGGGGCGCTGTGCCTGACTGCATCCGCTTCCTCGCCGTATTTGAAAAATGGGACCCTGTTTCTGGCTTGTCATGTTTTCGATTCGAGAGAGAAGGAGATTGGGGAGAATGAAGAACTTGTTTGTCGGGAACATGAGTTTCCAAACGACAGAAGCGGATTTGCGCGCGCTGTTTGCGCCGTTTGGAACAGTCACGCGCGTTCATTTGGCGATGGATCGGGAAACTGGCCGCGCCCGTGGATTCGCGTTTGTCGAGATGCCCAACGACGCCGAGGCTGCTAAAGCTATTGCCGGCCTCGATGGTAAAGAGGTCGGCGGGCGGAATTTGAAAGTGAACGAAGCGCGCCCGAAAGGCGAAGGCCGCGCCCCCGAACGCGGCGGCGGACCGGGGCGTGGGGGTGGAAATCGCGGCGGTAACCGCGAGCGGTTCTCGAATGAGGACTATCGCGAAGCAGCACGCCAGCCGCGCGAGCCTCGCTGGTAAATACGCGGCCTTTTTCGCTGTCCGGCGATTTTTGCCGCAAATTTAAGTTACTCTTGCAATCAAGCGCAACCTTCGCGCGAATTAAAAATCGCTGAGGGTGTACCGCAAATTCAAGGAGCCTTTTATGGCGACACGATCGAAGTCAACGTTTCAGAAGCGGCAAAAGGAAATGAAGCGCCAGGAAAAGCAGCGCATGAAAGCCGAGCGCCGCGCGCAGAAAAAGCTTGCTCCACGCGCCGAAGGCGACACTCCGATCGAAAATATCACCAGTGAAAACATGTTCGACGACCCGGATATCGTTCCCGCCGATCCCTGGCCTCAGGGATAAATCCCAGGGACGTGTCGATCCGCTCTCAGGGCACCAGTCGGTTCCGTTTATCTACTCTCAAGACTGACATCGGGTCAGGTTCGCGCGGCAGACCGAAAAGTCGCTAAAAGGCACCAGCAATTTCGGCCTCGCCCCCCGCTATCTCCTGTGGTAATCCATTCCATGGCGAATGACACTTTCGCCCCGGAGGCTGGACCATGGTCAGACCTGGCAAGCGCAGTCGCTGGTTTCATCCGCACTCACTGAGCATCATCTGCACTGGCATTCTGATTCTGTGGGTTTGCCTTTATGCCGTTTCTAATCCGGCCACTCATTGGGGATCATTTTTTGGGAATGCGATCGCAGACTGGTCGGGTGTGGTGGTGATGCTATTTGCGACAAAATATTTGTACGAAAAAGATTCCGCCGAGAGCCGCTGCCTGCCGAAGACCGCGCTGCGCCCGGCTTGGGAACTTGTTCGCGACCATTCCTTGAGTATTTTCTTGATCGTAACGGGTATCGGCTGGGTCGTGCTTTTTAAGCATATGGAGACGGGGAGTAGATGGGGCCAGGTGGTCGGGAACGTCGTGTCCGAGTGGACGCAAATCTTCGGCGTGGTGATTTTCACCAAGCGCTTCATCGAGCGCCATTCGAAAGAAAGCACGCGCTGAACGCGGGCTACTTTTCGATGCGAATGGCCTTGGGGGGCATCGCGCGCACAATGGCATTGCGCGCCACGCGACGATCTTCGGCGCTAAATCCCTTGGCCAGTTCGCCGCGCACAAATCCGATGAAGGCCTCCATCTGCTGCTGCATTTCGGACATTTTGTCGCGCATGTTGAGGATAATTTCGATTCCGGCAAGATTGACGCCCATGTCCCGCGTCAGCGTGAGGATCACTTCGAGGCGTTCGAGGTCCTGGTCGGTATAAAGGCGCGTGTTTCCCTGCGAGCGCGATGGCTTCAGCAGGCCCACGCGTTCATAAAGCCGCAGCGTCTGCGGATGCAATTTGTAAAGCTCCGCGACGGCGCTAATCATGTAACCGGCTTTCGCCCTTTTTCTTTGCTTCGGCATTTTACGTTCCAATACTGCTTGCCGGCGCGCCCTTCACAGCGTCGCGCGTGAAAAGATTTCGCGTCGCGGGTCTTCCGTATCATGTTTCGCTAAATCGCGTAGCAACTGCCGCACGCGCTCGTCCTCGGGCCTCGGCGCCACAATGCGCACTTCCACAAGCTGATCGCCGCGATGCCCCGCGCGCCGCACGGAAGGTGCGCCCTTTTCGCGCAATCGCAAGACTTTGCCGCTGTTCGTCCCCGGCGGAATACGGACCTGCGCGCGCCCGTCGATCGTGGGCACTTCAATTTTCGCTCCCAGCGCCGCCTCCGAAACCGTCACGGGCACCACGGTGTAAAGGTCGTCGCCTCGCCGTTCGAAAAACGGGTGCGGTTCGACGCGCGTGATGATGTAAAGGTCTCCCGGTGGCGCGCCGTGCGTTCCGGCATTGCCGCGCCCTGGAACGCGAAAACGTGAGCCAGTCTGGGCGCCCGGCGGAATGCGAAAATCAATGGTATCGGCGCGGCGCACGCGTCCTTCACCGCCGCACGTGCGGCAAACGGCGCGCATGCGCCCCGAACCGCCGCAACGGGGACAGTTAATCTGAAATCGCATGCGCCCGCTCACTTGCGTGGCTTGACCGGAACCCCCGCACGCGGGACACACTTGCTGGCCCGTGCCGGGCGTCGCGCCCGTTCCGTGGCACGCAGGACAAACATCGAGGCGCGTGATGGTGATCTTCTTCACCGCTCCGTGCATCGCTTCCGCGAATTTAATGTCGATCTGATATTCCAGATCGCTGCCAGGCTCGGCTTCCTGCTCGCCATGAGCCACGTTCGCGCCGCGAAATACCTGGCTGAAGAGGTCGCGAAAGCTTGTGCCGCCCGCGCCGCCAAAATCAAATCCGCCAAAATCAAATTGGACGCCTTCGGGCGCTCCTCCTGCTCCTGCCGCTCCGCCTGTTGCGCCGGGATAGCCCGGCGTGTTGAAGCCGAATTGGTCGTACATCTGGCGCTTCTTCGTGTCCGAAAGCGTCTCGTACGCTTCCTGGATTTGCTTGAATTTTTCTTCCGCGGATTTGTCGCCGGGATTCAGGTCAGGATGATATTTGCGCGCAAGTTTGCGGTACGCCTGGCGGATTTCCTTGAGCGGAGCCTTGCGCGGCACGCCCAGCAGTTCGTAGTAATCCTGTTTTGTGGTCGTCGGCATTTTGCGTTCGTGCCTTTACAATGTTTCTGATTTCGAGCTTGCCTGCGGTACGAGGATCGCCGCAAGCGAAAGCGGGGAATTTGCTTTTTACTTCAGAGCTTGGCCCACCGTGAATTCCATTCGTTGAGCTCCTCCGCTTCGCGCGCCAGTTCTTCCCGTTTGCGGCGCTGGTCGTCGTTGCGAGTGCCCATGGACGCTTCCTTCCCGTTCGCGTGCTCCACCCACAGGTCAATCATCCCGATTCTCTGCTGCACCGCCTCAGGCTCCGACCGGAAGCGCATGAGCGCGCCCGAAATTTCGACCGAGCGCGGCCGGAATTCCGCCGCTGTATCGTGCTTCGTCTCGTAAAACAATCGCCGCCAGTCCGCGGAAGGCGAACTCGTCAGCATCACCTGCACCAAATAATAATTGTCGCGGACTTTCTGCACCGCCTGTGGCGGCCCGGACCGCTTAATGCCCGTGGTCGT
>JBOGNJ010000163.1:0-5794 GCA_050746905.1 Candidatus Acidiferrales bacterium | reverse complement strand
CCGGACTTTCGCCCGAGACGCGCGAGGCCCGCGAGCTGATCCGGTATCTCCACCGCAGCCGCGACGAAATGGAACAGATGCAGCGCCAGGCGAAAGAAGAATTGCGCCAACTCGAAGCGGAGCGTCGCGCGTTGCAAATCGACTGGGTCGAGCGCCAGCGAAAGCGCATCGTCGAACTCGAAAAACAATTCTCTGCCACCACGAAGAAGCTGGAAACAGATGTCGCACGTCTCACTGCTGAAATCACCGATCGCAAATTCCGCGCGCAAGCGGAGAAATTTGGCGCGCGCCGCATGTCGAAGATCGAATCGGATGCGCGGGCGGACGCGGATGCCGCCGTTCTCGACACATTATCCTCCTCGCAGACGGATCTCGGCGCGCTGCCGGAAGTCTCCAAGCCTGTCGCGCCGGAGCGACTCGCGGAAGGCATGCGCATACGCGTGCGCGGGATGAAGGAGCCGGTCGTTCTTCGGCGACATGACTTGAGCTTCGCGGAAATTCAGGCCGGACCCATGCGCATGAAAATCCCGCTCGCCGACATTCTTGGAATCGAATCAGAAGCAGCCGGCTCGTCGAAGGACAGACCGGACAGCGGAGCGGCGCCGCGGCACGTCACGGTGCATTCGACTCGCGCCGACGAGCCGTCAGCAATGGAAATCAACGTCATTGGCAGCACGGTCGAAGAAGCCTCGCGCCGTGTTGATAAATTTCTCGATGCCGCCGTGCTCGAAGGCCTCCCGAATGTCCGCATCATTCACGGACACGGCACGGGCGCGCTTCGCCGCGGCCTCGCGGAATTTCTCTCCGCGCATCCGCTGGTCGGCAAATTTTACGCCGAAGCGGAAGACCGCGGCGGCACGGCCATCACCGTCGTCGATTTGAAGTCTTAGCCCCTCCGCGCTACATTGAGACGTTTTTCGAGTTTTGCTCTTACATGGCTGAAGCGGGATCATTTGCGGAGCGCGTGAAGCAGCAGGCGGATATCGTCCGCGTAATCGGCGAATACGTGCGCCTGAAAAAGGCTGGCCAGAATTTCAGCGGCCTCTGCCCGTTCCATCAGGAGAAAACTCCCTCGTTCTCCGTTCACGCCGTGAAGCAGTTCTACCATTGCTTCGGCTGCGGCAAGAGCGGAGACGTTTTCAAATTCGTGATGGAAATGGATCGGCTGACGTTTCCCGAAGCCGTGCGCGCCGTCGCCGAGAAGTGCGGCATCGCCGTGCCCAAGCCGCGCGAACGCTCTCCCGAAGAGCGCCGCGAAAATCAGCAGCGCAGCGCGCTGGTCGAAATACATCGCGAGGCTGCGACTTTCTATTCGCGCGCACTCAATTCCACACAGGAAGGCAAAGTCGCGCATGCGTATCTCGAAGAGCGCGGCCTTGATGACGAAACCATCGAACGTTTTGCTTTGGGCTACGCGCCTTCCTCCGGCGATGCGCTTCTCCGCCACCTCAAATCCAAATACGCCGAAAAACTCATCGAATCCTCCGGCCTTTCCTCGCGCGAACAGTCCGGCCGTCTCTACGATCGTTTCCGCCGCCGGATTATTTTTCCCATCGCCAACGAATCCGGCAAAGTGATCGCTTTCGGCGGACGCGCGCTCGGCGACGACATCCCGAAATATCTGAATTCGCCCGAGACGCCGATCTACACGAAGAGCAACGTTCTTTATCATCTCGATCGCGCCAAAGAATCCATTCGCAAGAATGACTTCGCTGTCCTCGTCGAAGGCTATATGGACACCATCGCCGTCGCGCGCGCCGGAATCACAAATGTGGTGGCAAGCTGCGGCACCAGCCTGGCCGAAGGGCAAATGAAACTGCTCGGCCGTTTCTCGCGGCATGTGGTCGTCAATTACGACCCCGACACCGCGGGCCAGGCCGCTACCGAGCGATCCCTCACGCTGCTGCTCGAAAAAGAATTCGACGCGCGTGTGCTGGCGCTTCCCGCCGGCGCGGACCCTGACAAGTTCATTAAGGAAAATGGCGCGGAGACTTATGCCAGGCTTCTCCGTGAAGCCCCACCCTATCTCGACTATCTGATCGGCCGCGCGCGCCGTATGGATCGCTCGACAGCCGAAGGAAAACTCGCCGCTGTGAATTTTCTGATGCCCTACGCGCAACGCATTCCGAATCGCCTGTTGCGTTCCGAGCTTGCGTCGAAAATCGCTTCCGAGTTGCGCGTCGAAGAGCCGGTTCTGCGCGAAGCGCTCCGCCGCGCCATTGCTGAACGTCGCAGCGAAGTGAAGCCGAAAGCTGAATTGATGACGCCTTCCGTGCGCCCCGCCGAGCGCCGCCTGATGCAAATGCTCGTCGAAGCCGAAGGCTTCCGCGAAAATCTCGCGCGGCGCGTCAGCGAAGGCTCGTACCACAAAGGACTCGATACCGAAAAGATTTTTGACGCGCTCATCGAAGCCGTGCGCTCCGGTGCGCGTCCCGACCCCGCCGCCCTCGCCGAATCGCTTTCGGAAAACGACCGGCGCCTCCTGTTCGAAATTCTTTTTGAGCCCGCTCCCGAAGGCACTTGGGAAGAAGCGGAAAGCTGCCTCAGCGCGCTCAAAAAACGCCAACTCGAGCAGGAAATCTCCTTGCTTCAGAGCCGCCTCGCCGCTCAACCAACCCCCACCGAGCGCCGCGAAATTTTCGCCCGCGCCCAGGAAGTCCGCAAGTTGCTGGCAGAATTGCAGTAACGGTAGTGGGTCAGTTTGAATTTTCTTGATCGTGACACAAGGGGTCGAAATTCAAACTAACCCATCACCGCAATAATAACTAAATTGACGAAGCCTACCCCTAAACGCTATCCTAGTAGGGTTTCGGGCGAAACGAACGGCTGGTCTGGTGCATCTGATACAATGGGCGCAAGTTGCGCGGCACAGCCGGTGGAAGATCGGGCGCGGGCGGAAAGTTTAAGGTTTTCTTCGTGGTACGAAGCCACCATTTTCATCCGTCATATCGTTATTGTTAAGGACTCTGCTCGCTGGAGTGTCATCTCCGGCTGAGCGAACTATTGTGCGGTACGCGTTCTGGCAGCGGCCGGACGCTCGCCCCGCTTGGGGGAGGACACTTGACTTTGGCAATTGAAGAGAAATACGACCAGGTACGTCAGCTCATCAACATGGGCAAGGAGCGCGGTTACCTCCTTTACGATGAGGTAAACGACATCCTGCCGGCGGAAGTTCATTCTTCCGAGGAAATCGATGACCTGCTTTCCACTTTCGAGCGCTATGGTATCGACGTCTACGAAGATCTATCGAGCGCGAAAGCAGCCCTCGCAGCCGGCGAAGCGGGTGAGGCTCCTGTAAAGGAAGAGGCGACATCCTCTTCCGATAATGAAGTCGAACTCGACCTCACACCCGGCGCGCTTGAGAAAACAAACGATCCCGTCCGCATGTATTTGCGCGAGATGGGTACTGTTCCGCTGCTGACGCGCGAAGGCGAAGTGGCGATTGCCAAGCGCATCGAGCGCGGGCAACTCCTCGTCCTCAAAACCATCACACGCTCTCCGGTCGTGCTTAAGGAAATCATGGCCATTGGCGACGATCTTCGCCAGGGCGCGCGCTCCATCAAGGAAATCGTTCAGTTCGACGATGAAGAACTGACCGAGGAGAAAATCGAAAGCAAGACCAAGCAGACCCTCAAGCAGCTCGACCGCATCGCGAAACTCTACCTGCAAGCCTTGAAGCAGGCGCTGAAACTCGAGCGCACGGCCAAATCCAAGAAGCGCGCCTACCTTCACGCCCGGTACGCCGTCGCGCGCACGCGCATCGAGATGTCCAATCGCGTTCGCGAAATCGAATTCAATCTGTTCGAACGCAAGCGCCTGATCGACAAGCTTCGCCAGACTGTCGAGCGCGTTCACGCCCTCGAACGCGAAATCATCAAGCTCGAGCGCCGCGTTGACGCCTCCAAGGGCGACGTCCTCGCCGAAGCGCGTCGCGATTTGAAAGACCGCCGCACGGAGCTGCGCGAGATTGAAATTTCCGCCGAAGTCAGTCCCGCTGAGCTGAAGCGCACGCTGCAAATCATCGTGCGCGGCGAAATCGAGGCAGAGCAGGCCAAAAAAGAATTGATCGAGGCCAACCTTCGCCTCGTCGTTTCCATCGCCAAGAAGTACACCAACCGCGGTTTGCAGTTCCTCGATTTGATTCAGGAGGGCAACATCGGCTTGATGAAAGCCGTCGACAAATTCGAATGGCGCCGCGGCTACAAATTCTCCACGTACGCCACGTGGTGGATTCGCCAGGCCATCACGCGCGCCATCGCCGACCAGGCGCGCACCATCCGCATCCCGGTGCACATGATCGAGACCATCAACAAGCTCGTGCGCACCAGCCGCCAGCTTGTTCAGGAACTCGGCCGTGAGCCTACCTCGGAAGAAATCGCCAAGCGCATGGACATTCCCGTCTCAAAGGTGCGCAAGATTCTCAAAATCGCGCAGGAGCCGATTTCCCTCGAAACTCCCATCGGCGAAGAGGAAGATTCGCATCTCGGCGACTTCATCGAAGACAAGGCTGTTGTCTCGCCTTCCGATGCCGTCATCAATCTCAGCCTCAAGGAACAGACTTCTTCCGTTTTGAAAACGCTGACGCCGCGCGAGGAAAAAGTCATCAAGATGCGTTTCGGCCTCGACGATGGCAGCGAGCACACTCTCGAGGAAGTCGGGCAATCCTTCGCCGTCACACGCGAGCGCATTCGCCAGATCGAAGCCAAAGCCCTGCGCAAGCTGCGCCATCCGTCGCGTTCGCGCAAGCTCCGCGCCTTCCTCGAAGGCTCCGCCAACGAATTCTGATTCTAGGGATCTCCAGATTTTAGGTTTGGGAATACGATGATGCAGAGTTTTGTCTACGCGATAGTCGTGATGCTCGTTCCGGCTCTGGGATTGCAGTCTCCTGCTAAGCAGCGCAACTTGCGGACCTACCGCGATTCTGAAGCGTATAAAGTCTATGCAGCCCTGCTGCCCAGTAATTGGATTATGGGAAAATCGTTCGCGAAATATCTCGTGATTGGGCAGGAGACAAGCACTGAAGACAGCTTCGGATGCTTCCCCAATCTCAGCGGGCCCTGGGCCACCGTCTTTGAAAATTACAAACGGGGGAACCACACGCCGCGGCTCCTTTCAGATAAACTTCACATTGAAACGTCGTACAAGTTCGTTTCGCCAAGTGTACTCGCGGATATATTTTCAGTCCCTGAAACACAACGCCATGACATGTCCGAACTTTGGGGGATATGGAACAGATTTTACGACCGCTATGCAGGTTCCGATGGGTTAATTACGTTTTCGGCGGTGGGATTCAATCGTGATAAGACCAAGGCATTGGTCTATGTCGCCCGCCGATGCGGAGGGACTTGCGGCTCAGGTGGATACGAGTTCCTCGTGAAGCGCGCCGGCAAATGGGTAAGAGCTGATATACGCGCTCGAAACTGCGGATGGATTTCCTGAGCATCGCTCTTACTGCACCTTGCAATCTTAAGAAAATTGCGTAACGGATAATCTTCCGCTTGCTGCTTGCGAGGCATGATATTTTCATGCGGATGCCCCGTCCTGTTTACCCTGACGCAGGCAGGAGCGTGATAGTCGATTTCGTTTGTTTTTACATGCTCGTCTTGATTGCGCTCCGTGGTTTATTCGATGCTCGAATTCACAATCTCAAAAAACGAACCGCACGCAGCGACCTGCCGCTTCGAATTCTGCGGATCGTAAAAGACAGGCACGGTCATTCCTTCGTAGAGCGAGCGCGTCAAATCAGGCCCCGACTCTGCAATCGTCTGCCCGTTCGCATCCTCGAATTCGTAGG
>JBOGNJ010000162.1:0-7159 GCA_050746905.1 Candidatus Acidiferrales bacterium | reverse complement strand
TCGAGGAAATTTCCTTCGACGCGCCCGACATGAAAAAGCGCAGCGTCAAAATCGACGCCGCCTTCGTCCAAAAGCAGCTCACCGACGTCGTCAAGGACCAGGACCTCAGCCGCTACATCCTCTAACTCGCGCCTCGGCGCGATTTGGCATTGCGGGCTCAGTGGCACAGGCTTTAGCCTGTGTGCGTTTGACGTTCTTGGTTGTCATTCCGCTCGCTCTGAGTCTTTTCGTGAAGGGAGGAGCCACGCGACGCGCGTCTCTTGCGCTCCGGATGCTTCTACGGAGAGGAATCTGCTTTGCAGTGGGTGCCGCACCCTCTGGCCCTGAGGAACGAAGGGGGGCGCCCATGCTTGCCTACAATCAGCTCACGGGAATGGTACAATTCGGCATTGCACGAATTAAAAGGCGATCGATGTCGAGTCGGAAGACACCCAACTCGTCGCTCTCACAAAGTGTCCGTCGCGCGGGCACATTCGCTGTAATGGTCGGTCCGGCGAGTGCCGTCTTCATGCTGGCGCTAATGGTTTCGACTAGGTGGAAGTGGCCAGAATGGCTCATGGGAGGCGGTTTCTCTATATGGGATGCCTTCTTCGGAGGAGATTACCACAGCGCGACCTGGTTATTCGCTGTGTTAGCCATTAATGCGGCGATCTATTCGGCCGTCGTATTCGCCGTAGAAATCGCAGTCATTGCATGGAAGCGGCGACAAGGTCGCACATCTGTTCTTCGGTTGAGATAGCTACCCAGGACGAGTAGGGTACACTTCATGCAGGAAGTGAACCGGTGAGCGGCTCTTCGTCGCGCTGAGGTCCGTCGTTGTGGGAGTTCTACACAAATTAAAAACGCGCTAAGGTTTCGGAATCCCGAGCAGCCGGGTGCCGCGCCCATCGTCTTTAAGGGTGCGGGTTCTAAATTTCTTTTCCGTTTTGCGCCCTTTATTTCTCTCGTCGCGCTAAGCCTCGTCGGGTGTGCCGCGCCGGGCCAACCCATCACGCGACGCCCGCCCGCGCCCACGCCTATCTCTGACCTTTCCGCGCGCCAAATCGGCGACAGCGTCGCGGTCAGTTTCACGCTGCCCAAGCAAACTGTGCAAGGCCGTCCGCTCGCTACTCCCCCGCAAGTTGATATTTACCGCGAGTTCGTCCCCGCGCCGGCAGCGACGCAGAAGAACGCTTCACTCTCTCCGCCGCGCCAGCAGCTCGTCGCGATTCCCGCGCAAACGCTCCGGCAATATCGCGCCGGCGAGCCATATTCTTTTTCAGACGTCCTTTCACCCGCCGATCTTTCCGCGCACGCGGGCAGCGAAGCTGTTTACATGGTCCGCACGCGCGCCGCGAAACACGATTCCGCTGACTCCAATCTCGTCGCCGTCCCCATTTTCCCCGCGCCGCAGCCTGTCTCAAACTTGCAGGCCCAAGTCACCCGCTCGGCGATTATTCTTTCCTGGACGCCTCCAGAAATTCCGCAAGCAGCGGCAACACTCGGCCCCGTTTCCCTCCGCTACCGAATTTATCGCTCGTCAAACGTAAGTACTTCGCCCCTGAACTCTGCCGCAACCGCCGCTCCCTCCACCTCCGAAGCCTTCCAAAAAATCGCGGAAATCTCCTCGCCGCCCTACCGCGACACGAATTTCACCTTCGGCCAGACTTACGCGTATTATGTCGTCGGCATTGCGCAATACGCCTCCGCTGCGGTCGAATCGGAGCCTTCGAAAACTATCGAAGTCACTCCGCGCGACACGTTTCCGCCGCCGGCGCCCACGGGACTCGTCGCCGCCGTCGCGCCAGCCACACAATCCACTCCCGCGCGCGTCGATCTCTCCTGGGACATCAGTGATGCAACCGGAGTGGCGGGATACAACATCTATCGCAGCAGCCCGAACACTGATCAAGCGAACAGGTGGGACAGGCTGAACAGGAGCCCATTGCTTACGCCCGCTTTTCGTGATATCCCAGCAGAGTCGGGTCAGCAGTTTTTCTATCGAGTCACGGTGGTTGACACCTTTGGGAACGAAAGCGCCCCCAGCGCTTCCGTCACCGTCAACCTTCCGGCGACGAACCAATAGGAGCAGCGGAATCATGAACTCGCCAGAGGCTCACCGGTCGCGCATGCGCGTTCTTTACGCCATCGCGCCGCTGCGCATCGGCGTGCTCACCGGCGGCCTTCTGACGATCGTCATGCTCGCATCGCTTTTCGTCGCAGACCGTCTGCCGGCCCTGGAGTCCCTGGCCGCGCTTCGCAACGATATTTGCCGCGCCACTTTCGGTCTGGTCATGCTCATTCCGATTTTCGCGTTTCTTGCGCATGCCCGCCGCATGTTCGCTTCCGCGCTCCTTGCCTGGAGCATTTTTGCCCTCGGCTACGATTTCGCCGGAATGTATTTCTCGAATCTGTTTACCTCGCTGGGCCCCACGCCTTTTGAGGTCCTGATCCTCGGACTCGTTTTCTATGGCGTGGTTGCCGCCGTTTCCTGGGTCGCCTGGATGGTTCTTGGCGTGTCGCACGATCCCGCCGCGCGCCATATTCACACTCCTCCTCATCGATGAAGCTCGGCCGTTTCCAGCTTCTTGATCAAAAGCCCGTTCACAAATCCGGTTCGGAAAAAACCGCCGTGCACTATGGCATTCTGACGGGCGATCGCCTATCCGAAATCGCCGCCCCGTTTCATCTGCCTCTGCATACTCCAAAAAAATCGCGTGAAAGCTGGCCCCTTTCCGCCGTGAAACTCTTGCCGCCCTGCGAGCCGTCGAAAATCGTCTGCGTCGGCCGCAATTACACGGAACATGCCGCCGAACTCGGGAACGATCTCCCCACAGAGCCTCTGATTTTCCTGAAGCCGCCTTCCTCGATCCTCGCGCCCGGCGATCCTATCGTCCTAACGCCGCACTCCAAACGCGTGGATTACGAAGGCGAGCTCGCCATCGTCATTGGCAAAACTTGCTCGCGCCTGAAAAGCCCCGCGGACGCCAAATCTCACGTCCTCGGTTACACATGTCTGAACGATGTCACCGCGCGCGATCTGCAACAAAAAGACGTCCAATTTACTCGTGCTAAGAGTTTCGACACTTTCTGCCCTTTCGGTCCGTTCATAGAAACGGAACTCGATCTCTCTGCTGTGGCCGTGGAAACTTTCCTCAACGGCGAGAAGCGCCAGTCCGCGCGCGTCGCCGAAATGATTTTCCCCGTGGACGTTATAATTCAATGGATCTCGCAAGTGATGACGCTCCTTCCCGGCGACGTAATCGCTACGGGAACTCCTTCGGGTGTTGGCCCGCTCGCCGCCGGCGACGTGGTCGAAGTCACCATCAGCGGCATCGGCACATTGCGAAATCCCGTGCGCAACGCCCTGCGCGGCTCCGGATAAAGCGCGTGACGCAACTCCCCGCCGGCCCGGATGATATCTTTTCCGGTGAATGACTCTTGCTTCGCGAAATCGTAACGATTTTTCGCGAGTATAATTTTCAGATGTGGTGCGGCCATACGCTGCGCCATCTCGCGCATGTAATCTGTGGTTTTTGAGGCGGACATTTTTGAAGATCGCAGCGCACTGGCACGAACTGGCCCTCATCCTCGCCCTCATCGTGGTGCTCGCCGCGCTCACTTGGAGTTGGCTCTTTGGCCGTGAGAAAGACACGAAAGAGGTCGAACGCGAGCGCCGCTCGTACTTGAATCGCGTGGGCCGCATCGTTGACGGCCAGGTGGTGGAGATTGTCGAGCGCGCTGCTGAGCAGGAGAATGCGAAACGCACTCACGCGGCAAAATTGAAAGCTATAAACAAAACGGTGATGCACCGCATGCTTCTCTATTCCTATTCCATTTCCGGCGTCACGTACGAAGCCGCGCAAGACATCACCGGCCTCGAGGAACAGGCCTGTCTCGAACGCGTCGTCGCCGGCCAGCCCGTCGGCGTCAAGTACGACCCCGCGAATCCCAGCAATTCCATACTGATCGCCGACGACTGGTCCGGCCTCAGTTAGATTTTTCCCAGCGATCCTCGTCGCGCCCTTCCCCAATAAGGGATGACGAAATGGGTGCCGCACCCTTCGTCTTTAAGGGTGCGGTCTTTGACTTTCGTCCCATTGATGCCGGGCAAATTCTTCCGTGCGTCAGCGCTGGGTGCCGCACCCTTCGTTTTCAAGGGTGCGGTCTTTGACTTTCGTCCGACCGGCACAAGCTGTGAAGGGTGCGTCGCCTTTCGCCGAGCCACATTCAAATAGCCACGCGTCTCTCGCACTTGCCGCCTTCGCTCCTCTGTGGCACGCTAGCCCTCCCAACATGAACCCCAAAAAGCATTCCACCAATCCTCTCGACGAACTCGCGCAACGTCGCGCGGAAGCCGAAGCGGGCGGCGGTGCCGAACGCCGCGAGCGCCAGCACAAAGAAGGGAAACTCAGCGCGCGCGAGCGCATCGAATTGCTCCTTGACGAAAATTCCTTCGAGGAGCTCGACGAATTCGTCAAGCACCATTGCACCGATTTCGGCATGACCGAGCAGCGTCCTTCCGGCGACGGCTTCGTTTGCGGCTTTGGGCGCATCGACGGACGCCTGGTTTACGTTTTCGCGCAGGACTTCACCGTCTTCGGCGGCTCGCTCTCCGAATCGAACGCCGGCAAAATCACAAAAGTCATGAAGCTCGCCATGAGCACGGGCGCGCCCGTAATTGGCTTGAACGATTCCGGAGGTGCGCGCATTCAGGAAGGCGTGATGTCGCTCGCCGGTTACGCGGATATTTTTCTGTTGAACACGCTCGCCAGCGGCGTTATCCCGCAAATCAGCGCCGTCATGGGCCCCTGCGCCGGCGGCGCCGTCTATTCTCCGGCCATCACTGATTTTATTTTCATGACTGAGAAAACTTCCTACATGTTCGTCACCGGACCTGACGTCATCAAGACCGTCACGCACGAGGAAGTCACCAAGCACGAACTGGGCGGCGCGATGACGCACAACGCCAAAAGCGGCGTCGCTCATTTCATCGCGCTCGACGACAAAGAATGCCTCGCGATGATTCGCGAGCTCTTGAGCTTCCTGCCGTCCAATAATCTCGACGACCCGCCGCGCCGCGCCACCGACGATCCAGCTGACCGCGCCGACGCTTCGCTCAATTCCGTCATCCCCGAAGATCCCATGGTGCCTTACGACATGAAAGACGTCATTCACGCCATTGTTGACGAGAAATACTTCTTCGAAGTCCACGAACACTACGCGAAAAATCTTGCCGTCGGTTTCGCGCGCCTCGACGGGCGTCCGGTGGGGATCGTCGCGAATCAGCCCGCGTTTCTGGCCGGCGTGCTCGACATCAACGCGTCCGTAAAAGGAGCGCGTTTCGTGCGTTTTTGCGATGCGTTCAATATTCCGCTGATTACTTTCGAGGATGTTCCCGGCTTTTTGCCCGGCACGCAGCAGGAATTCGGCGGCATCATCAAGCACGGTGCGAAATTGCTTTTCGCTTATGCCGAAGCCACCGTTCCCAAAATCACGGTCATCACGCGCAAGGCTTATGGCGGCGCGTATTGCGTCATGTCGTCAAAACACATTCGCACGGATATTAATTTCGCATGGCCCACCGCCGAAATCGCCGTCATGGGTCCGGAAGGCGCTGTGAATATCGTCTACAAGCGCGAAATCGACCGCGCCCCGGAAGCCGACCGCGCCACCTTGCGCCAGGAAAAAATTGAGGATTTCCGTGAGCGTTTCGCCAATCCTTACGTCGCCGCCGAGCGCGGCTACATCGACGCGGTCATCGAACCCGCGCAAACGCGCGCCAAGCTCATCACCGCGCTGCGCTCGCTTGAAAACAAGCGCGACACGAACCCGCGCAAAAAACACGGCAACATCCCGCTCTGACCGTTCTGCGTCCCGGCAACCTAAGAACGAACCCGATGAAGCGTGTTTCCTGGCCGCCGCTCGAGATTCGCAGGGTTTTGCGGCCACCATGCCTGAATCTTTATGACTTCTTTATGTTTCGCGGCTCTCGTTCCACCTATTGAACAAATAATGCCTCGCGCCGCTAGCACAGCCCTTGAATCTGGATTAGTATTTCTCCGAATTTTCCGGCGATCCGCCAAATCATAAATCCTGGGAGACTCTTAAATCATAATGGGGAAGAAGTCCGCAACTACGCGCACGATTCTCGAAATGCTCGATAGCATCATCGAACAGCATCATCTTCTGAAGCATCCCTTCTATCGCGCCTGGACCGAAGGAAGTCTGCCTCGGGAGTCGCTTCAGACTTATGCCAAGCAGTATTACCAGCACGTGCGCTCTTTTCCTGAAAACCTGAAGATCCTTGCGGCGCGCAGCGATGAAAAGCTGGCAAAGATCGTCGGGGACAATATCGTCGAGGAGTTGAATCCTGCCGGTCCGCACCCGGTGCTGTGGCGCCAGTTCGCGCACTCGCTCGGCGTCACCGACGCAGCGCTCGACACCGCGCGCCCGCTTCCCGGAATCGCCGCGCTGCTCGACACCTATGAGGAGGCTGCATCGCAGGGCTCTGCCGCGCAGGCGGTGGCCTGCTTCTATGCCTACGAATCGCAGGTGCCCGAAATCTGCACGCAGAAAATCGCCGGGCTGAAGCGCTACTACGGCATTGCCGATTCGCACGCTCTCGAATATTTCGCGGTGCACGAAGAGGCTGACGTGCGCCATCGCGCCGCGTGGCGCGACTGGCTTGCCAGTGAAAAGGACGGCGACTCATTCGGCGTGCTCTGCGCCGCCGAACGCAGCCTGAAAGCGCTCTGGGGCGCGCTCGACGCGGTCTATCCCCGCGCCTTCGCCGCCAAAAACTAAATAACAAAGTGTGCCGGGAATGGTGTTCCTGTCATCCCGATGGACCGAATGACGCGACCCGCCCCAGGGGGCGCGTCGGAGCGACGAGGGATCTCTCTTCGCCGTTTCAACCTTGCGCCGTCGGCGTGCCAGCTGGAATGCCGTAGGGAATCGTCGTCTTGCTCGTAGCGGTTCCGGAACACTTCGCTTTTTAGGGAATCGGAGTTTAGCTCCGACAAAAAGATCGGGCGCGCAGCTCCTACCGTTCGCGGTGCCTTTCCCGCGAGTGGTCATTCTCCTCTAGTGGTTCGGCGTCACGAGTTCACGCGCATCAGCGTGCGCACGCCGTCGCGTCCACCGATCAGCACCTGCGACGCAAACTTCAAAAATAATC